>NZ_JBMLRC010000377.1:0-1914 GCF_049241225.1 Emticicia sp. | reverse complement strand
GATATGAACCAAAACGCCTATAAGTTCTGTAATGAGCTTGTTTTGAGCTAAAAAAATCGGCTTGCATCGCCTATCAGCGATGCAAGCATTAAATTAAGGAATTTTCGTTCGCTTTGCTCCACACAAGGCTCAAGGCTGATTTTGAAAAAATCGGTTTGCACCACCTTTGAGGGTGGTGCAAACCGATAAAAAGGTAGTACAATTAAGTTTATTAGTTTAACTTTGTGGAACGTTCTCTCATGCTGAGCGACCGTTCCACAATTTTTATTTTTCACCGAATGAAAGGCAAAAAGAATGATTATGCAGCTACATTCTTCAATAATGATGAAAAAGTGTTGCATCTTGGTTTCGTACATGATACAAAAAAAGCGGCTCAATGGGTAAATAACGAAGGAATTACTTGGACTCATGGAAACATTTATGACCGCCGAACTCGTGAGTTTATCACAAGGATTTACCCCGATAATATCAAATAATAAATGAGAAAATTTGAGAATATACTAAACGATTATAATGCTACTAAGCAAAAAATTCAAGACAGAATAAAAGTAACTGACTTTGAAATTAAGGATATTGCAAGAAGGTTAGAAGTGTCGGTTTCAACTGCTTATTCTAAACTGAATGGTGGAGATGTGATGATTCATAAAGACTTTTTAGTATTGGCAGATTTACTCAATATTGATAAAAAACCGCTCATTGAATACTATACATTCTTAGAGTCTTTCTCAAAATTTATCGAAGAAAATAAATTATTCAAGCAACTCTACTTTTTAGGAATTATTGATAAAGATAATATCGGCATCAAGAAACGCTTCAAAAATCCATTGGTTTGGAAACCTGAAGAAATAAAAGCGATACTTAACCAGCTAAAAGTTGATTTAAAAGCCAGTCCGTTACAAGAAATATTTTTGGATTAATAGGGCGTTCCCTTCGGGCGGGCTTTCGTAACTCAATCTTTATCGGCTTTGCCAGATAAAGGATTCTCAAGCTCAGCTTTTAGACAATTTACTCCATCCCTAACGATTTAATTACTCTTGCTTTCACTGATTTCTATACCTAATAAAGTTGCTTCATTTCTGATTGATTGAGCCACATAACCAACTGGATTGGTCTGAGAGCTATATAATCCATGCTCTAATCCCCTATCTAACTCTATGAATTTTCTAAGTAAACTAATATTTTTCAAAATGGCATCTTTCAATCCCTCGTTAAAGTTGTATTCATCTACCAACTTAGCTACTATTCTTCTTTGTTCGTGAAAGTCAAGTTCTGATAAAGACTCAAAATCAGATTCAACCAATCCGTAGGCTATTTCTTTTTTAGTTTTAATTGTAAATTGAAGCTCTATAACTTTTTTGCCTATCTTTTTCGATGGAGAGTATTCCATCACAATCCCAACTTTGTTTTCTAACTCCTTTTGTGCTGGCCCTAACACAAACCTTTTCACATCAAAGTTTTCGTACTTCTCAGGAAAATCTAAAATATGTTGTAATTCCTTCAAAGTATAAGTAAAAACTCGTTCCCTCCTACCTAAATGTAAGGAAATAATCTCATACATCCGTTGAGCGTAAATACTCTCTAATTCCAAAAAAAGATTCAATTGATATTTTGTATATTCTTTACCAAGCTCTTTGAATAACGGCACAACTTTATCATAAATGGTTACTTCTAAAAGTCCACTACGATTTAGATTATATGAAACCTCTGGAAACGGTACAACGTAACGGAACTCATCTTTAAAATCAACATTACATTCAATCACCTTTTTTACCAGCGATTGTGCAGCTTCTTGAATTTTTGCGTAAGGTACATATTTAGCTACTTCAACCAATGGTATCTCCAAAGTTAAGTTCCCCGACTGTTGTTCAGTATGATTTATCTGATTTACAATAAAGGCAAATATCTTTTTTTCAA
>NZ_JBMLRC010000376.1:0-5919 GCF_049241225.1 Emticicia sp. | reverse complement strand
ATTAAATCCATGAAAATAGGAATCGCATTATCGGGCGGAGGCAGCAGAGGGCTTGCTCATTTAGGAGCCTTGAAGGCACTCAACGAGTTAGGAATAAAGCCATCAATGATAACTGGCACCAGTGCTGGCTCGCTTGTCGGGGCTTTAACTGCCGCAGGATATTCACCTGATTTTATTTTTGAAACAATCCAATCGTTGGGAATCATGAATTCACTGAAATTTGCCTTTAATCGCTTCGGTTTGTTCAAGATGGGAAAAGTAGAAGAAATTTTATTGAAATATATTCCCCACAATTCGTTTGAAAACCTAAAAACGCCGCTCATTGTTTGTGCAACCGATATTGAAAAAAGTGAACCAGTTTACTTTAGTGAGGGCGAACTCATCAAGGCAGTTATGGCTTCGTGCAGTATTCCGGGTATCTTTGAGCCGATTAAATTTCAAGACCGAATTTTGATTGATGGGGGAGTGACCAATAACCTTCCTATTGAGCCACTCGAAGGCATCTGTGATTTTATTATTGGCGTCAACGTTACGCCAGTAAGCAACGAAATGGCTATCAATTCGGCCAAAGATATACTTATGAAAAGCCTTTATATAGCCATTAGAAGCAATGCGGGCGAAAAACTGAAGCGTTGTGATATTGCAGTTGAGCCAACCGAAATATACAATTATAATGGTTTAAGTTTGGCAAAAGCAAAAGATATTTATAAAATCGGCTATGAAAATATGATACGTGCAGCCGAAGGAAAATTATCGCAGGTAATGTAATAGTCAAGCTAAAAATTGAGACTCAGAACATGAGGCCAAGAATCATTAGAGACTCTCGGTTTTTTGGCATGAAATTAGACAATTTTTTTTGAACAAAACCGTTAAAAAAGGTAAATCACCAATAGATTTTTCTTAATAATGGTTTTTATAAAGAAAAGTTATCATCACTTTACAATATAATTTATACCCGACTGTTAACTGCCAACTGTTGACTGTGGACTACTTAATAATCATCAATTTGAATATTTAAGGTGCAAAAACTATATATACTGATAGCATTTTCGTTGTTAGCTGCCTCTTGTTCGCAGTTTAGCAACTCCCCAACAAGCAAGGCGTGGCATAACACCAATGCTCGTTTCAACTCGCTCATTATTGCCCGTGACAACATGAAACAGGCCGAAAAAGACCTGTTCGATAAGCGAGTAGAAAATTATAGTGCCTTGATGACCATCTTCGTGCCGATTGATTCTACTAAAAGTCAGGCGGTTGCTACGAATCTAAAAGAAGTCATTGAGAAAACTTCACTCATTGCCGAACGCCATTCTAACTCAAAATATTTAGGAGAGGCCTATATTTTGCTCGGAAAAGCCCGACTTTTGAAAGAAGATTATCTGAATGCTATCGAAATTTTCAAATACATCAACTCAACCGAAAGCAAAGAAGAAGATAAACACGCGGCCTTAGTTTGGCTGATGCGTGCTTATACCGAACAAAAAGACTATGATACCGCCCTCAAAGTTTCGGATGTGCTTCGCACACTTGATTTGAATAAAGAAAATACCCGAGATTTCTACTTGACTAAAGCGTATTTACATCAACGCCGAGAAGAATTTGCCATTTCGGCTGCCATCGGCGAAGAAGCTCTCAAATTGATGTCGAGAAACGAACAAACTGCTCGTGTGCATTTTGCGGTTGGACAAATGTTTGATATGATTGGACAACCCGCCAAAGCATTACCTCATTTTGCGGCCGTTGCCAAAAATCGACCAAATTATGACATGGAGTTTTATGCCCGCATGAATACTTTGCTCGATGAAGCCGCTTCGCAACGAGGAAGTACGGCGGGTGTACAAGATAATTTCAAGAAGATGCTGGTCGATAGAAAGAATTCTGACCTAAAAGATAAGATTTATTTCACGATGGGAAGTTTGGAAATGAAGAAACAAAACTACCCGAAAGCCATCGAATATTTTAATTCGTCGCTCAGAAGCTCAAAAGGCAATAGCACACAAGATGCTTACACCTACCTCGAGCTGGCCGAACTTTATTATAATCATTTAAACAAATACGATGTGGCCAGTATGTACTACGACAGTACACTTACTGCCCTGCCGAAAACTTCAACTGATTACGAACGCATTGCCAAAAGAGCCATTTCATTGGGCGATTTTGTAAAATATCAGAAAGTATTAATCGTTGAAGATAGCCTTCAGCAGTTAGCAGCTATGAATCCTGCGGCATTGGATAAATCTCTCGAACGAATCATCAAGCAAAAAGAAGAAGACGATAGACTAATGCAGGAAATGGCACAAAAAATTGTTTCGCAAAACAGCCTTCCTGTTGAGCGTCTGTCTGACAAAGACCCCGAATTTAAGCGTTGGGCCTTATACGACCCGCTCGTGATTGCTCGTAATAAAAGTGATTTTCAACAAGTGTGGGGCAGCCGACCTTTAGATGATAACTGGCGTAGAAAAGACAAAGAAGCGGGGTCTATTAGTTTTAAAGTTGAGCGAGGAGTAGTGGGGCAAGAACCTACCAAACAAGCACCCAAGCAAAGCCCCGAGGAACTAAAAAAGCTCCGAGAAGAGAAAGAAGCTTTGGCTCTCGAAGGCAAGAAAAAAGAACTGTACGAGAAGATTCCGACCACACCCGAAAAGCTCGTAGCCTCGAAGCGTAAGCAAGAAGAAGCCCTCTATCAACTCGGGAAGATTTATAAGTTTCAGTTTAACGAGCCACAAAATGCTACCGAAACCTTCTTGACATTACTCAATAAATTCCCAAATACCGTACACGAAGTCGAAGTATTGTATTTGCTCACCTTATTGTCTGATAATCAGGCTACAAGCCCGTACCGCAAGACACTGATTGATAAATTCCCGGCTTCAACTTATGCACGTCAGCTTTTAAGAGGAAAGGTCGAGATTACGAGCGATACTGAATCAAAAGCTAATGTAGTTTATTCGCAAGCATTTAATTTGTATGTCAATGAAAGTTATGAGTCGGCCATGAAACTCGCCGAAGATGGCCTGATTACTTATACAGGAACAAGCATCGAAGATAAATTTGCGATGTTACGCATTTTCTTATTTGCAAAATTAGAGCAAAAAGATGCCTACAAACAAGCCCTCAATGAGTTTATTCAAGGGTATCCTTCGAGCGGTCTGATGCCAAGAGCAAAAGAATTGATGGCGGTTTTCGATAAAAAATAACATCTATACATAATAACAACCCTAAAAATGGAAGAAGAGAAAAGAGAGCAACTCGATGTTTTGATGGAGGCTGAAGAAGCACCCCCATTTCTAAAAACTTGGAAAAACGTATATGCCTTAGTGTTTATTTCTTTGGTAGTATCTATTGTACTTTTCTACGCTTTCACCCTATATTTTGCATGACAAACCTCGACTGGACCCTACTTACATTTACCTTACTTTTTATTATTGTTTATGGAGTGTACAAAAACCATAAAGATAAAAATATTGATGGTTATTTACTTGGAAATCAGTCACTTCCGTGGTATCACGTTGGGCTTTCGGTGATGGCTACCCAAGCTAGTGCCATTACATTTCTTTCAACCACTGGACAAGGATTTGACGACGGTATGCGTTTTGTACAATTCTACTTTGGGCTTCCGTTGGCCATGATAGTATTGTGTGTGACTTTTATACCGATTTTTCATCGATTAAAAGTTTATACCGCCTACGAATACCTCGAAAAACGTTTCGATGGGAAAGTGCGGGTTTTTACAGCATTTTTATTCTTGATTCAACGTGGTCTTTCTACGGGAATTTCAATTTACGCACCGTCAATTATTCTCTCAACAATTTTTGGCTGGGATATTTTCTGGACAAATATTCTAATGGGCGGAATGGTGTTGACTTATACAGTTGTCGGTGGAACAAAAGCTATTTCTTACACACACCTCCAACAAATGATTGTTATTACGGTAGCAATGGTGTTGGCGGGTGTAATTGTAGTAATGATGCTCCCGCCCGAAATCGGCTTAGTGAAAGCATTGAAAATTGCGGGGAAAGCTAATCATACGAATGTTGTAAGCTTTGATTTTAACCCCAAAGACCGCTATAATCTGTGGTCGGGGCTGATTGGTGGTTTCTTTTTGCAACTCTCTTATTTTGGTACTGACCAATCACAAGTTGGGCGTTATCTAACGGGCGAGTCTATCACGCAAAGCCGTTTGGGTTTAGTAATGAATGGTTTGTTGAAAATCCCGATGCAGTTTCTAATTTTATTGGTGGGTGTTTTGGTTTTTGTGTTTTATCAGTATAACTCTTCACCTGTATTTTTCAACAAAGTTGAAACCGATAAGCTATTAAATAGCCAATATGCCACCGAATATAAAGCCTTAGAAAGTCAATACCAAAGCGTAACCGAGCAACGTAAACAGCTCTTAGTTGGCTCCGAAAATCTTACTGACCAACAACTGGATGTTTATAAAGCTAATTTGTATAAGTCTGATTCGGTTATTAAAAGCATCAAAGGTGAAGTTGTGTCATTAATTAAGAAAAATGACCCATCGGCCAGCACCAACGACCGAGATTTTGTATTTCTCAGATTCGTACTCGACCACCTACCGCACGGACTTATCGGGCTTCTGATTGCCGTAATTTTTGCAGCTTCAATGGGTTCGATTGCTTCTGCTTATAACTCTTTGGCGGCAACTTCGGTGGTAGATGTTTATCGAAAATTCTCTAAAAATACACCTTCCGAAAAGGCCGAACTCAACGCCTCAAAAGTTTCGACCGTTTTGTGGGGGCTTTTTTGTATATTTGTCGCACAATACGCCAACCAGCTTGGTAATATGATTGAAGTTGTCAATGTGCTTGGCTCATTGTTTTATGGAATAATTCTTGGCGTATTTTTAGTCGCATTTTATTTCAAAAACATTGGCGGAACGGCCACTTTTTGGGCAGCAGTTATCAGTCAAGCTATTATTCTTGGTATTGGAATTCCGCAAGTAATTCTGAAAAAAGAGTGGATAGCTTATCTGTGGTTCAATCCGATTGGCTGTTTTCTTGTAATTGGCATTGCTTGGGTTTTACAGAAAAGATTTAAGATTTTAGACAAAAGACAAGAGATTTTAGATTAAAAGAACAAAATATTCTTTTGTCTCGTGTCTCATATCTATTGTCTCAACAAAAATATGGAAAAGAAAAAAATACTCATCGTAGAAGACGACCAACGTTTGGCCGAAAACTTAGTAAAAGGTTTGTCAGAGAAAGACTTTGAAACCGAAATTGCTTTTGATGGACAAATTGGACTTCGTTTTGCCCTAAGTGGTAAATACGATTTGATTTTGCTCGATGTGAATTTGCCCTTAATGAATGGCTATGAGGTTTGTGCAAAAATCAGAGAGCGTGACCGCCAAACGCCAATTATCATGTTGACGGCCCTAGGTGAAACCGATGATAAAATCTTAGGTTTTGAAAAAGGTGCCGATGATTATATCGTAAAACCTTTTGAATACCGTGAATTGATTGCCCGCGTGAATGTTTTCTTGAAACGTGCCTACGCCGAAAACGAAACCAATGCAAATATTCTACGCATTGCCGACCTCGAAATCAATTTTGAGAGTAAAATGGCAACTCGTCAAGGTAAACATATTGACCTTACACCAAAAGAATTTTCGTTGCTCGAATACCTGATACGTAATAAAGGAAAAGTAGTTTCAAAGGCCGAAATTGCCGAGAAAATCTGGGAAGGAAATAATGCCGAAAATAGCTTAAATGTGATTGAAGTATATATCAATTTCCTCCGCAAAAAAATCGACAAAGATTTCGAACCAAAACTTATTCATACCAAAACTGGCATGGGTTATGTTTTGAAAGATGAGTAACACAATTCTCCGAATTGTGTCATTAAATGTGGCACACCTCTTTTATTGCGATAAACGAGGTGTGCCACATTTTTTTTCAA
>NZ_JBMLRC010000375.1:0-1178 GCF_049241225.1 Emticicia sp. | reverse complement strand
TTTTCCCGAATTCCATTCATAAGCAAATGAAAAAAGAGAAGTGGCTAATTTTATAGCCCCCCCAGCCCCCGATGGGGGAGTTTTTATATCGCTAATGTTTGGTTTAACAAAAGAACCAATATTATTCTTCTGTGTATTTTGGGAAACAATTCCCCCATCGGGGGTTAGGGGGCCACAGATTAAATTTTTATGAACTACTGAACTTGCCAACAAAGGGTTGGCTTGCGGACCTACCAAAATGTAAGGAATATACAGGTCGTATTTGAATTCAATATCGTAGGTCTTGCCTTTTTCGATAGGCTGCTCAACTTCCAAAATACCTCTGTCAAGTACAAATAACCATTCTTTGTCCAATTCGAGTAATTCATCGTACCGATACTCATTGCCATTGGCTTTGATTTTCAAATCGTTTTTATCTATTTCTTTGCCATCAATTTTAAGGTTAAAATCCATGCAAGAAAGCGGTAATGCACGATACCAGTGCGTTTGAAATTTGAGTTGAAAACCATTTTGGGTAGCTTCCAAAGCATCATCTTTGAGTATATATTTATCTAATGGACCCATTTTTATTTACTATTTTAGATTTACGATTTTAATGTTTGCTCAATCATCATTCGTACATCTCAATAATTCAATTAATTATTATATTCCTTTCGGCTATTCTGATACTTGGAAAAGGCATATATCCAATTCTTAGATTAATTTTAAGTCCTAATTTGTGTTCTCCTGCTGGCAATTCACCAGATTTTGCGATAGCAAGTGTAGCAACTTCCCCCATTTCCCAACGGTCGTCGAGTTCGTTTTCACGCTGTTCGAGGTTGTAGGTTTTACCATTAATCAGAATGCTTACATCACTTTGTGGCAAAGTTTCTCCATCTAAAGTAACTTCAATTTCTTCCACCATAGAAAGTGAAACGCCTCTGTAATAAGGCAATCTTGCCCCAATTTCGAATCCGTTTTCGGTCTTTTTGGCCAATTCTGGCACTATCATATATTTTTCGTACATAATTTCAGCCCCCTAACCCCCGATGGGGGGATTTTTTCGAGGTAATTTTTAAGGTTTAATAATAAAATTTTGACACATTTTGAGTTCCCCCATTGGGGGTTAGGGGGCTAAAAGTCCTTTCAACATTTGCTGATGCCTACGTACCTGTTCCACACTGTCAACTTCGTAAACA
>NZ_JBMLRC010000374.1:0-2097 GCF_049241225.1 Emticicia sp. | reverse complement strand
TCTCCTTTTTATCCTCAAATCACCAATCAAACTTCAACAACGAAACACCTTGGCGAGGTAATTTGAAATTGAGTTTTAGTGTGCCGTTGGTAGTTTTTACATAGCTTGGCGAGGTGAGTAGTGTCAATTGTCCTGCTTTTTCTAAGGTGCTGATTTGGTCGGCAGTTGGATTTTCGGGCGAACCCATTTTCTTCCAAACTTCGTACGAATTGCTATTTTCGTTGTCGATTCGGTAATGCTTAAAATTGACTTGTTGGGTAGGAAAACCCTTTAAATCTACTTCAATTGTGGCATCTTCGGCTTTTACGTCATCATCATGGTAATGCCAAACCATTACCGCCGCCGAGCGTTGGTCTTTACTGGCGAGGGCATCAATATCGGCTTTTTTGCGTACACTCGAATCTCGCACCATCGAAAAAGTATAATTCTGATTGCCTTTTACCTCTACCCTACTGCCCGACATCATGCCGTACATTCTGAAAACATTTAGCACCGGTTTATTGATGCCATTGGTAGCCAAATCTCGGAAACCATAAAAATACGGTTGGTTTTCAAATTCAAACGACCAACTCACTGCTCCCAACAAATTGGCTTTGAAATAATCGGCAAGGGCGTATTTTCTGGCAAACGAAGCGGCGGTATAACTCGAATACATCGTGCCATTTCGATACGCATTTGATGGATTTGTTTTCATGCCACAAGCCGCACAACCTTCGGGGTCAGACTCGCCAATGATAATTGGTAATTTCTTAAATTTCGGATAAGAAGTAACAATTCGGAAACCTTCCGAAATATCTCGCAGCTGCGTACCTACATTCATCTGTACGTGTCCATCCACAACTTTTGGAGCTCCTTTGGCATGAAAAGTGATAAAATCGAGCGGCGAACCCACTTTACCCGTTACGTAATTAGTGCCCGATTCACAATGCGTTAGAAATGTTTTTAAGAAATCAGCCGCTTTATTCCAGCTTGGGCCAGTTGTTTCGGGGCCGCCTATTCTGATGCTTGGCAAAGCTCGTTTGGCGGCGTCGGCAGTATAATCGTAGAGTTTGCAATATTCTTCTACCGTTCCACTCCAATAGCCAATGTTTGGTTCGTTCCAGAGTTCCCAGTACCAAGTTTCTACTTCGGCTTTGCCGTATCTTTCAACCGAGTGTTTTACCCACGCATACACCAAATCGGCCCATTTTTTATAGTCTTTTGGCGGGTATGTCCATCCTTTAAAGATTTCGGTATAATTCATACCTGGTCTCCAATTATGCTCATAAGGTTGTGGTTTGGTAGAAAGTGCTTCGGGCATGAAGCTAAATTGTGCCATTGGCTTGATGCCTCTTTGCTGATAAGTATCAAAAATCTTATCGACGATCGTCCAGTCATAAATCGGATTGCCGTTGGCATCTTCGGTGTAAACATTAGTCGAACCCCACTTCATTGAGAGCGTATCATGTCCCGATGTAAGCATATTATGAGCTCTAAAATAAACAGGTACTGGACTCAACTGACTTAATTCTGTCAGCAATTTTTTGCCATCTTTCATGTAGGCATAATTGGGTTCGTCGGCACCAAACCACGCCCACATCGTTGACATTTTGCCAACTTTTTTATTCAAATCTATTTGGATAGTTGTTTTTTGTGCAAAACTCAGCTGATACACAGCCATAAGCATAAAGAGCAAGTGTAGTTTTTTCATGTAATGGGAGGTTGAATAGAGTCAGTCACAAATATAATCTTAAATCGGTTGGATGCTTCATTTGAGCGAAAGAATAAAAGCCGAATGTCGAAAACTGCTCAACACTCGGCTTTTTATCATTTATTCTTCCAACATCAAACTGGCTTTTGCTTCCAGACTTAGTTTATCATTCCATTTGATAAAAAATGGTTTTTCGAGTTGGGCCTCACGGTAAGCATCAGGTATCATAATCGGCACTCCGTGAATGATTGGATACAAACGCTTGCATGTAGGGCAAGTAATGAGTCCTTCGTGAATGACATTATTTTCTTTTTCGGTGAAAATCTGAATCGAAAGTTCAGCTTTATCAAAAGGGCAACATAGTTTATCAAAAAAACTTTTGGTCATGACTTTAATCGTTTAAAACT
>NZ_JBMLRC010000373.1:0-8932 GCF_049241225.1 Emticicia sp. | reverse complement strand
CAGCGAGTATTTATTCCAAACTTTACAACCAAAGTTGGTGGGTCGGGACTTGGCTTAGCAATGGCCCGTAGGGGTGTAGAGCACGCAGGTGGAAATATTTGGTTTGAAACCGAAACCGACCGAGGAACGACTTTCTTCATAGATTTGCCGCTGGCGATTAGACCATAATATTTTTTAAGTGAAACTTAGTGTTCCTTAGTGATAAAAAAACTTTTAATTTGTACAAAAAATGTACAAATGAATTTCTTCGATATAAATAACATTCTTTTTGAGTTTTTGGGCGTGAAAATGAGTCACCTCGAATTCTACGCAACACTTACGGGTTTGGTGGCGGTCATTTTGTCGGTGCGTGAAAATGTGTGGAGTTGGATGCTGGGCTTGCTAAATGTAGTGCTGGCGTTTGTGATGTTTTATCAGATTCAGCTTTATCCCGATATGTTTTTACAGATCTTCTTTTTTATTACCAATATTATAGGTTTTTGGCAGTGGAAATTTCCGAAAGAGCAAGAAGCTAACCTGAAAAATGAGTTGAAAATCAGTCAGTTATCTTTACAGCAGTTTGCTGTCTATTCGGCAGTTGGTTTAGTTTGTACTTATTTGCTCGGCACCTTTGCCAAGAATTTGAGCGAGCTAATTCCGCAACTTTTTAGCAAACCAAGTGCTTTTCCGTACATGGATTCATTCACGACTGTCATGAGTATTTTTGCTACATTTCTACTCATCAGAAAAAAAGTAGAAGCTTGGTGGATGTGGCTTGCTATTGATATTATTAGTACTTACATGTATTTCATGAAGGAAGTGAAACTATATTCATTATTATATGCTGTTTTCTGTGTAATTGCACTTTTCGGAGCAATTAACTGGACAAAAGAGTATCGTAGAACTGCCTAATCTTGGCAGGCAAGTACAGGATAGTTTTATAATTTTTTAAATAGAAAATTGCATCTGTTTTGTGAAAAAATTAGTAAAACGTCGCACCGAATTAAACATTTATCATTCAACATTAATCATTGATTAAGATGCTCAGTAACGATATTATTCAACAGCATAACGAAAAATTACAGGCCGACCACCAGTTTAGATTGGCATATTTGACCGAACTCCTCGACCGTAAGGGTATTGATATTCAGACAATTATTGATAAAATTAAGGCTTTCCAGGTAGCCATTCCGAGTTGGGCTTTGGGTACGGGCGGAACTCGCTTCGGGCGTTTTCCGAATGGTGGTGAGCCAAGAAATTTGGAAGAAAAAATCGAAGATGTAGGGCTGATTCACCAATTAAATCGCTCGTCGAATTCGATTTCATTGCACATTCCGTGGGATATTCCATCTGATGCCAATGCTATCAAACAATTACTGAAAGCCAATGATTTGACGATTGACTCGGTAAACTCTAATACTTTTCAAGACCAAAAAGACCAACCGTATTCATATAAATTTGGTTCGCTTTCGCACACCAAAAGCGAGGTGCGTGATTTAGCGATTCAGCACAATATTCAGTGCGTAGAATATGGCAAAATGCTTGATTCTAAGGTGCTTACAGTTTGGTTGGCCGATGGCTCAAACTTCCCTGGGCAGTCTCACATGAGGAGTGCTTACCAACGTACAAGCGATTCATTATCAAGTATTTATAAATCAATGCCTGATGATTGGACGATGTTGATTGAGTACAAGCCTTACGAGCCGCATTTCTACTCGATGGTGATTCCCGATTGGGGAACTTCCTATTCTCTTTGCCAAACGGTGGGAAAAAATGCTCAAGTTTTGGTAGATTTGGGTCACCATTTGCCAAACACAAACATCGAACAAATTGTTGGACGCTTGATGCACTTCGGTCGCCTCGGTGGTTTCCACTTTAATGGCTCAATGTACGGCGATGATGATTTGACAACGGGAAGCATCAAACCATACCAATTCTTCTTGATTTTCAACGAATTGGTTGATGGAATGCAAGACCCAAGTGTAAAAAATCCGCCGTTGGCTTGGATGATTGATGCAAGCCACAACACAAAAGACCCAATCGAAGATTTATTGCAGTCGGTAAATGCAATTCTGACAACTTACGCAAAAGCACTTTTGGTTGATAGAGTAGCTTTAGCCGATGCCCAAGAAAATAACGATGTGCTGCGTGCCGAAGAATTATTGCGTGATACTTTCATGACTGATGCACGAGCATTGGTAGCGGAAGCAAGTCGCCAAGCAGGTGGAGCAATCGATCCAATTGCCACTTTCCGTGGAGGAAAAATAAGAAGCGGTTTGGTTGATAAAAGAGGCTTTAGCGTGGCTACGGGGTTGTAGGTTTCGGTCTATACTGCAGGTCTGACCGCATTGTTATAGAGATAAATCACAACATAAAATAAAAAGGTCAGACTCGGGGTGCGTAACCTGCGAGACCTTTATAAAACCAATGAAGTTAGAGCAAGACAAACTGTATCATATTTATAATCAAGGCAATAATAAAGAAAAGGTTTTCTATAATTCTGAAAATTATCTTTATTTCTTGCGTAAATTTAGACAGTTAGTTTTGCCACATTGTGATGTTTTGGCTTATTGTTTGATGCCAAACCATTTCCATTTTTTGATAAATTCAAATAAAAACTCCATCGAATCAGTGCAAATAGGTGGTATTTTTATGAATAAGGTTACTAATGGATTCCGTTTATTGCTAAGTGATTATGCACAGAAAATAAATGAACAGCAAAAAAGGAGTGGTGCTTTATTTCGACCAAAAACAAAAGCTAAGTTAGTTGAAACACAAAGTGAATTCTATCCATCTGTATGTTTTCATTATATTCATCAAAACCCGATAAGAGCTAATTTAGCTACTAAAATTGAGCAATGGCCTTATTCTTCTTTCAATGGTTATGCTGGATTTAGAGATGGAACATTATGTAATCAGCTTTTAGGAATGAAACTGTTGAATATTTCAAGAGAAAATTTTTACGAAGAATCTTGTCAGATTGTTGATGAAAAATACAAAGATTATTTCTTTTGACTTTTGGTCGTTTCGGTCTGTACCGAAGGTCTGACCGCATAGTTTCGTACAACAAAACACAAGCCTAAGATATTGAAAAGGTCAAACCTTTGGTACAGACCTTTAGACAAAAAAATATGAAAGTAGCCTTATTTATACCTTGTTACGTTGACCAGTTCTATCCAAATGTGGGTGTTGCGACCTTGCAATTATTGGAAAAATTGGGTGTGGATGTAGTCTTTCCGATGAAACAAACGTGCTGTGGGCAACCGATGGCCAATGGAGGTTGCGAGCAAGATTCTAAAGGTGTTTACGAACATTTTGTTGAAACATTTTCTGAGTTTGATTACATCGTTACGCCTTCGGGAAGTTGTACGTATCATATCAAAAAACATTACGATATTATTGAGCAAACGCCAGCCGTTCAGAAAGTCAGAAAATCGGTTTATGAATTAGTTGATTTTATTGAAAATGTGCTGAAAATAGAAGAAATTCCTGTAGATTTTCCGCACAAAGTTGGTTTGCATTTGAGTTGTCACGGTCAGCGTGGACTCCGCCAAGCCAATGCTTCCGAAATCACGGGTGTGCGAGATGGACAAATTTCAAAATTATTACGTAAACTAAAAGGTATCGAACTCACCGAACTCGACCGAAACGACGAATGTTGTGGTTTTGGCGGAATGTTTTGTGTAACCGAAGAAGCCGTTTCGGCACGTATGGGAAAAGACCGAATCGCTGACCACCTTCGCAACGGAACAAAGGTTTTGACAGGGGGCGATGTATCATGTTTAATGCACCTCGAAGGCATAGTAAAACGCCAAAACGCACCAATAAAAGTAATGCACATAGCCGAAATTTTGAACGGAAATCAACCATGAACCACCAAAATCACCCAGAATTAGCCGAAGCTTTCAATAAAGATTTTGAGCGTACGACTTGGCACGACGAAACGCTTTGGTTTGTGCGTCAGAAACGAGACAAAGCGGTTTATCCAATTCCCGAATTTCAGGATTTACGTACCCTTGCCTCCGAAATCAAAGACCATACACTCAGCAATCTTGATAATTATCTCATCGAATTTGAGCAAAATGCCATAAAAAATGGCGTAAAAGTGCATTGGGCAGCCGATGCCGCCGAGCATAATCAAATTGTGATGGACATTATCAAAAATTCGAGTAAAGTCGAGGGAAGAAATCCTCGTTTGGTGAAAAGCAAATCAATGCTTACCGAAGAATGCCATCTGAATGGTTTTCTCGAAAAAAACAATATTGATGTAGTAGATACCGACTTGGGCGAACGTATCGTACAGTTTAGAAACGAGCCACCAAGCCATATTGTATTACCCGCCATTCACCTCAAAAAAGAAGATGTAGGCGAAACTTTTCACGAACATTTGGGTACTACTAAAGGCGAAAAAGACCCTCAAGTGCTGACCGAAGCGGCTCGTCAGCACCTCAGAGAAAAATTTGTAGCGGCCGATGTGGCTCTTACGGGCGTAAATTTTGCCATTGCCGAAACTGGTAGTTTTGTGGTTTGTACCAACGAAGGAAACGCCGATTTAGGCGTAAATTTGGCAAAAGTGCATATTGCGTGCATGGGCATCGAAAAGATTATTCCAAAACTCCATCATTTATCGGTTTATACCCGATTACTTGCTAGAAGTGCTACTGGTCAGCCAGTTACAACCTATACCTCGCATTTTACAAAGCCAGTCGAAGGCAAAGAAATGCACATCGTAATTGTGGATAATGGTCGAACGCAACAACTCGGCAGAGCTGATTTTAGAAATTCGCTGAAATGTATTCGTTGCGGGGCTTGTATGAATACTTGTCCAGTGTATCGTCGAAGTGGCGGACATAGTTATGATTTTACCGTTCCTGGCCCAATTGGTGCAATTCTTTCTCCGAATATTGATTTACATAAACATAAAAGTTTGCCTTTTGCCTCTACGCTTTGTGGGTCGTGTTCGGATGTTTGCCCTGTGAAGATTGATATTCATGTGCAGCTCTACAAATGGCGACAAATTGTTGGTCAAGCAAACGAACTTTCTACGACAAAAAAATGGGGTATGAAAGGTATGGCAAAAGTGCTTTCGATGCCAAAAGTGTATGATTTGAGTGGAAAATTGGCTCGTGGAGCTTTGCGGATTTTACCACATGGACTTACGCATAACCAAAGCATGAATCCGTGGGCAAAAGCAAGAGAACTGCCCGATGCTCCGAAGCAGAGTTTCAAAGAATGGTATGAGAAGAATAGATAGCCCCACCCAACCCTCCCCAATAGGGAGGTCTTTTTTAAAAGTAAACAATGACCAGCAGAGAGAAAATATTAAATAGCATAGCCAGCAATAAACCTGCTTTGACGACGCTGCCTAATGTGCCAATTTTTGAAGGAGATGGAAGTATTGAGCGATTCAAGACTGTGCTCGAAGGTATCGGTGGTAGAGCCATAGAAGTGGCTTCAAAAGCTGATTGCCAAACGGCTATCGATAAGTATTACAGTGATTTAAAAAATGTGGCTTCTGATATTGTTAAAGCAAACGTTGAGGTAAATCTTGATACAACTAAAGAGATTTTAGAACAAGTCGATTTGGCCGTGATTCAGGGAGAAATAGGTGTTGCCGAAAATGGTACCATTTGGGTGCCTGAGAGCAATATGCTCAATCGAGCTTTGCCGTTTATTACCCAACATTTGGTTTTGGTGCTTGATAAAAACAATATCGTTGCCAATATGCAGCAAGCTTATGATAAACTCGAAGGCGTAGGTAGTTATGGCGTTTTTATAGCCGGACCCTCGAAGACTGCCGATATTGAACAATCTTTAGTTATTGGAGCTCACGGAGCCAGAAGTATGATGGTTTTGATTTACCAATAGATAAATTACTGTTTCTTGTAATTATTCAGAGATTATTTTGTAATTTTATTAGAAATTATCTTTAAATGTTTAAAAGGAACTCGTCAAATGAGCGAAAGGTTTACCAGTATGTTTTTTACATTGGTTCTTTTGGTAAATGTCTATTTTTTTGTAAAGATTGAGCCTAACGAACTAAAGAATCAAATGGATAGATTATTGGCTCTATTCCTTTTTCAGTTCGACTATTTCTTTTTGTTTGTTTATATTTTCTCCAAATTATTTAAAAACTTCCAAAAGTCTTTAATATTGCTTGCCATCTGTTACGGAGGGCTTTTCTGTTTAGGTCTTTCTTCGTTTGTTATTGTTGATGAAAAGGAGTTTGATGTTGTCTATTCTTATGCTCAACCTATTTTGAGGTTATTGTTGGTTGGGGTTTTCTTTGAAATGGGTATTAAAAAACTCGACTTATCCGATATCAAGAATATACTTTTAGCTACTTTAGCACTGGCTGGAGGATTGTATTTCCTCTATCTATTGAATCGTCACCCGAGAACGTCCATGTTTTCCTTTAATTTATACTGGGTCGGGATAATGATTTTTCTTTTTACTGGAATTCAACTTAGGGTTCGTCGAAACAATATTAGAGTATTATTTCTCATAGGCTTGTTTTTTACTGTTATTGCTGACTTATATTATATTTTACCTCCGGAAGAACGAGTATACGAGCTCACCTATATGTTTGTAAGAGTCATCAATACAGTCGGTGAGTTTTTAATTGTCAATCATGTTCTAAGATTTTATGCTTTTAAGAGCAGAAAACATCTTTAGGCTTTACTTCACCATCCAGATTTTCTTCAAAACCTCCATCAAATCATCACGGTAATTGGCAGCTATTGGCACTGCTTCTGCACCGACCCAAACTTGATGACGCTCAATTTTTTTGACATGGTTGAGGTTAATCACGAATGATTTGTGTACTCTGAAAAAATCAGCTTTGGGTAGCATTTCAATGGCCTCGGTCATGGTCATGCGAGTGACGGTCTTTTTATCAGATTCTTTAAAAGTGAGATAATTGCCTTCAGATTCTACAAAAAGTAAGTTTTCGATGCTAATTCTGACCAAATCATAGCCATCTTTTACGAATAAATATGGGATTTTTGGAGCTTCTTCGTTGATATTTTCGTAGGCTTTTTGGCAGGCCTTCATAAATCTGCTAAAATCAATGGGCTTTAGTAGATAATCAAGTGCATTAATATTGAAAGCATCAACTGCGTATTGAGAATAGGCCGTTGTGAAAATAACCGATGTATTTTGTGGTAAAAGTTGTGAGAAATCAAGGCCAGTAATATCTGGCATATTGATGTCGAGAAATACTAAATCACAAGGATTCTTCTTCAAGAAATCAAGTGCTTCCATAGCACTAACGAAGGTTTCTTGCAAATCAAGAAAAGTAACTTTTTTGGCGTGGGCTTTGATTACTTCCAGAGCCATTGGCTCGTCGTCTATGGCAATTGCTTTTAGCATTGAATGGTTGTGGTTATAGATTTCAATTTACTTCAAATTCACTTCCAGCGAGACTTCAAAGATATTATTTTCGTTCGATATTCTCAATGAATGTTTGTGTGGATAGTTGAGGGCAAGGCGGCGTTGGGTGTTTTCGATACCTGTTGAAGTACCAACTTCCAATTTATCGAATTGTTTGATGATGCTGTTTCGGCACGAAAAATTTAGTTTTTGGTCTTTTATCTTAAAATTTAGGTCAATAAAACTTTCTTGCGTAATACTGATGCCATATTTAAAGGCATTTTCGATGTACGGAATTACCAAAAGCGGTGCAATTTGCGTCGGTTGTTCGTCCCAGTCAATGTTGATATTGATTCTGATATTATCTCGTTTCGGAATTCTCATTTTATTTAATTCCACAAAATCGTACAGAAATTGGACCTCTTTTTCGGCTGAAATTCGTTCGTTTTTTGTGCCTTCAACTACGTGCCGCATGATGCTCGATAATTGCTGAATACCTTCGGCAGTTTTTGGACTATCTTCAACGATGGCCGTTCCGTAGAGATTATTTAACACATTAAACAAAAAGTGCGGATTTATTTGTGCTTTTAGGGCCGAAAGCTCAACTTTTGTTTTCTGAATTGCCATTTCTCGTAGTCTTTTGTGTGAATCTGAAACATATTGAATAACCGAATAGATGACCGAAAAACCAATCCAAGTGTTAGTGATAAATGTATGTAATCCAAGTGGTTCAGCTTTTAATCCGAATAAACTTAGCAATATAGTAAAGATGAAAAAATACAAGAAAACTAATACTAAAAAGTAAAAAAACTTACCTTTTCGACCTTCATCAACGAATAAATTCTTAAAAAGAAATTGGTAATTGAATTCGGCAATGAGAATTGTTGTGCCAGATAAACTAAAAATAAAAGACTTTGATTTTAGAATAGCCCCAACAACGTATCCTATTTTATATGAAAAAGAATTTCTTTTAAAAGCCGCCCCTTTTTTTTCAGTGAATGTGCTTTTAAACTTATCGGCAATTTCCGATAATGGATGGTCAATGGTAAAATACCAAATCGTATGAGCCAGACTTAAAGCCGTCAGAATAGCCACAATCAACACCCAATGTTTTTTTGCGAAAGGAATAATTGTTTCTTTCCAGTATGTTTTATTGAAAATATTTCCGAACGAAAACTCCATTGGTCGATTAATTGGTTTTGAGGCGAAATTAAGGCTTTTTTCCATGTTATAGTGTGGATTTAGTAGCTTATTTATCAGATTTTCTGAAAAAACTTACCCAATTGATAATGGCCACTAGTGTAAATAATGAAGCAATAACCCAGTCGAAATTATCTTTATTGAAATACTTTACCCATTTCATTATTGCCAAAGCACTCCAGATGATTCCTGAAATTAAATTTGGATTAGTACCTTTATATTTTGATGCTATTTTAGCAAATTCATATTTTAAAAAAGTAATAATGCCTGCAATAAGGAAAGTAAGAATAACGATGTGCGGTAGCCCAAATCCAGTAATCGGGCTTACATAATTGATTATAAAGCCAAAAGCTGCCAGTGCCGCAAACGTAATTCCGAAAAA
>NZ_JBMLRC010000372.1:0-1628 GCF_049241225.1 Emticicia sp. | reverse complement strand
GCTTTATAGTCCAATGCCATCAGTGTCCCTTGCAGGAGACACTGATGGAGCGTAAAGAGTCTCCCGAAGGCACGTAGGGGACTCTGAGGGCAAGGGGCTCTGCGAAAAAGGTGTAACATATTCATCCAAAAACATAGACCAGTGCCTCAGAGTCCCTTGCAGGAGACTCTGAGGGAACGAGTCTCCCGAAGGCACGTAGGGGACTCTGAGGGCGAGGAGCTTTGCAAAAACGAAGTGTACAATATTTACCCAAAAACATAGACCAATGCCTCAGAGTCCCTTACAGGAGACTCTGAGGGAACGAAGGATTTACTATCATTTTTGATATGCAATAAAAGCCCTTTCCAATCGTATCTTTGAAAAATCTTTTTAAATAAATCCATTTTAAAGTTTTTTCTAAGCACTCTTCATGAAATCACAAACTAAAACCCTCCTACTTACTTGCTTTTGTTGCTTTATTTTTATGGTAAGCACATTCGCCCAAGCTCAAAAACAAAAAGAAATTGCCGTTATTGGTTATTATGCTGGCAATAGTCAAGACATCGACCAATATCAAGTCGATAAACTCACGCACATTATTTTTTCATTTCTGCATTTAAAAGGAAATGTACTGGCCGTTGACAATAAAAACGACAGCCTGACTATCAATCGTTTAGTTGAATTGAAAAAGAAAAATCCGAAACTCAAAGTTATACTTTCGTTGGGTGGTTGGGAAGGTTGCTATACTTGTTCGGGTGTGTTTTCTACCCAAAAAGCACGAGAAGAATTTGCAGTTTCGGTGAAAAAGCTTTTCGTAAGTTTCAATGCCGACGGACTTGATTTAGATTGGGAATACCCTGCCATTGCTGGCCCTCCTGGGCATCCGTTTATGCCCGAAGATAAACAAAATTTTACGGCACTCATCAAAACTCTTCGAGCCACTTTCGGCAATAAGTACGAGTTAAGTTTTGCAGCGGGCGGTTTTGCCAAATACATTGAAGAATCGGTTGAATGGGAGAAAGTTACGCCCCTACTCGACCGAATCAATCTGATGAGCTATGATTTAGTGCATGGATACAGCGAAGTAAGTGGCCATCACACGGGTTTGTATTCAACTCCACAACTAAAAGAGTCGGTTGATAATGGTGTAAAAATGCTCATTGCTAAAGGTGTGCCTGCCAATAAAATTGCGATTGGAGCGGCTATGTATGGTCGGGTATTTAAGCTAAGTGCCACCGAAAACAACGGACTTTATCAACCTTGTAAGTTTGAGCGAGGGATTTCTTATAATAATTTAGAAAAATATTTAGCCGAACACAAAACCTACAAAAAATATTGGGATTCCACGGCTCAAGCTCCGTATCTATTTTCAGAAGAAGAAAAATTGTTTTT
The DNA here is from genome assembly GCF_049241225.1 of Emticicia sp. Lineage (NCBI taxonomy): Bacteria > Pseudomonadati > Bacteroidota > Cytophagia > Cytophagales > Leadbetterellaceae > Emticicia > Emticicia sp. Next base: position 257 of record NZ_JBMLRC010000372.1, on the reverse strand, counting down.
CTCTTACGACGACCCCGAGTCAATGAAACTCAAAACTGAGTACGTAATCAAGAATAAACTAAATGGCATTATGTTTTGGCAATTACGTGAAGACAAACCACAAAATGGCCTACTCGAAGTGATTGATAAAACGCTGAAAGCGAAGTAATAATAAAAAAAAACGTGTCTCGACCTTCGACTTCGCTCAGGTACCGAGACACGTTTTTTATCTGTGGACAATCGACCACCGACCGTTGACTATTACTTATTTCTTAGCA
>NZ_JBMLRC010000371.1:0-1683 GCF_049241225.1 Emticicia sp. | reverse complement strand
AACGTTTTGTTGAAAGAGGAATGAATTTCGGAGAAAAAGCCGATATTACACCAGAGGTTGTAGCCGAAATTTTAGAAATGAGTATTGCGTAATATCACATTGATAGAGAGACAAGGCAGTGCCTTGTCTCTACGTTTTGAAAAAATATTTCTACAAAAAAACGTGGCATATTTCAAGAATCTGTCACGTTTTTACTTTCGATTATTTCTTCATTTTTTCGAGGGTTTCTTCAAATTTTGTAGTATCTGCTTTCCATAGTTTAGCCGTTTCTATTACATCAGTTTGCCATTTGATAGCCTCTTCTTTTTGTCCTAATTTAAAAAGTAGCTGAGCATAAGTATCCATCATATATGGATTTTTCTTTCGAGATTTATCCATTGCCAGCTCTTCGTTTATCTCCAAAGCTCTTTTCGACCATTTCAGAGCCTTTACCAGTTTTTCCAAGTCATTGCTGTAAGTCAAAAAATTGAAAGCAATATTATTTAGTTCGCTGGCATAACGATTGTAAAATGACGCATAAGCAATTTCTACCCTACCTTCTTTTTTGACCTCCGCACGAGACCTCTCCAATGAGCGTGTTCGGGCAATTTCTTCTTTTTTCAATAAGCTATCGGGCGAATAACGCATTAAGGTGTATTCGGCAAAAGGCTCTGCTCTTTGCAAATAATTTGGGGTGTCTTTTATGGCATTAAAAAAATTGAGCATCGTTATCTGATTGAAAAAATTGGCCTTTTCCCAGTCACTATCGTATGTTCCTGCAACAAAACTCGACAAACGATTCGCTAAAACTACGTTTTTCTGTCTAACAGCAATTCTTGTTGTTTTATTAATAATTTGATTATTGATTTTTACTCGCTCCGAAAGCGGTAATGCTCTGAACAAGCTATCAACCGTTTTTTCAGGTAATAAAACATACATTATTTTTCGTGCTTTACTATCAAGGGCGGGAGCAGTACTCATCAAAAACTTCACATTATCAATCGTTGATAAATCACCAATTGTATGTTGGTCAATGTATTCATCAACCAATTTATCTGCTTCTTGCTCAACTGATAATTTATATTCGATGTATTTTTTCAGAAAAGCTTTATCTCTATTGCCATTTTTATACTTCATCTCAAACTCTTTCGAAGCTGGATTATTTGCATTTGCAATGGCCTCATCTGCAACTTCTAAATATTTCATTTCGGCCGAAGTTGTCATGGCAAACTGATAAATCAATGCCCCTTCGGCATCGAAAAAGGTTGAAGGCGGAAGTCCTCTCAAACCAGTTTTCTCTAATAACTGCCAATAAATCTTTGATTTTGAATCAATTTCGACGGAAATAAAGTTTTGAGCATATTTTTCTCTCAATTTTGTACTGCTCAAACCCGCTCGGGCAACATCATTACACTGATTACAATTATCAGATTTGGTCTGAACAAAAATCAATTTATTGCGTGTTTTGGCGGCAGTAAGCAAAGCTTGTAAATCATCGAAATTTTCAAACTTAACTTGTGAAAAACCTATCTGAGAGGTTAGTAGTAGGAATACAACGAAGAAACGGAATAGCATGGTGTGAGTAAATTAGATGTGTTTGATTGGATTCTGTCGCAATTAAAGTAGTAAATTTCAAAAAGAAAAGACGTTACGCAAATAAAAAACGTGGCACATTATAAAAATATGCCACGTTTTTCTTGCTTA
>NZ_JBMLRC010000370.1:7112-8527 GCF_049241225.1 Emticicia sp. | reverse complement strand
CTCACCGAATGGATTGATAAATTAGAAAGCAAATCGCAGGATTTTCAATATAAATACTTTAAAGTCAATCCTTTAACTCCGCACGTAAATTTCAAGTCTCGCACGTGGGCGATGAATCAGCAGAATCCAAAAGGCAAAGAATTAGAATTAGTTTTTGAGTCGAATTTACCCGAATTGAAAGGTGTTTTGGTATCGGTACACTACGAGATTTTTGATAATATTCCGACGATTTGCAAATGGGTAAGCGTTGAAAACAAAGGAGATAAATCGCTAAAAATCAACCAATTGGTTAATGAAATATTGGCAACGCCCGAAGAAGAATCGGCCGTGGTGGGCAGCCCCGAGCAGATGAAAAAACCTCAACGTATTTATATCGAAAACAACTACGCTTTCAATAATGCCATGCGTTATGAATTATCCGACCAAGCTACGCACTGGAAGGTCGATTCGAGTTATACTTCGCAGGTAAACTATAATTTCCAAACGCCTTGTGTACTGGAGGTTTACCCAAGTTTTGGTATTGGTTTTGAGCTTTTGCCCAATCAAACTTATAAGTCGATTAGGAGCTATGAATTACTCTTGGATAATTATGACCGTGAGCGAAACGGACTCGCCCGCCGCCGAATGTACGCTACGCTTTTTCCGTACACAACCCAAAATCCAATTTTCATGCACCTCGTCAGTACCGACCCAGTGAAAGTAAAAACCACGATTGACCAATGTGCCGAAACTGGCTACGAAATGGTGATTCTGAGTTTTGGAAGTGGCCTAAATATGGAAGATGCAAGTGCCGAAAACATCAAAAAATTTAAAGAATTGGCCGATTATGCTCATAGTAAAGGTGTATTGCTGGGTGGATACTCGCTTTTTAGTAGCCGCCGAATTGATGACGAAAACGATGTAATTGACCCAAAAACTGGCTTGCCCGACAAAGGTGCTTTCTTCGGAAATGCTCCGTGTTTAGCCAGTCAATGGGGAATTAATTACTTGAATAATCTAAAAAAGTTTATCACCGAAACGGGCTTCGATTTGCTCGAACATGATGGCCCATACCCTGGTGATGTGTGTGCTTCGACCAAACACCCTGGCCACAAAGGACTCGACGATTCGCAGTGGGTGCAGATGGAAATGCAAAAAGGGTTTTATCGCTGGCTCAATGAGCGTGGCGTGTATATCAATGCTCCCGACTGGTATTTTTTGGATGGTTCGCACAAAATTGCGTTGGGCTATCGAGAAGTAAACTTTTCGCTTTCTCGTGAGCAACAAAAAATCTTGAATCGACAAAATATTTTTGATGGAACTTGGGAAAAAACACCTTCGATGAGCTGGGGATTTGTGCCACTCACCAAATATCAAGGTGGCGGAGCAGAGGCAGTTTTAGAGCCTTTGAGCGAGCATCTAAAAGATTATGAGCA
>NZ_JBMLRC010000370.1:0-7012 GCF_049241225.1 Emticicia sp. | reverse complement strand
AAAAGTTATACACTCAATCGCAACTACGAAATTGAGCTTGATGTCACGATTCCTGCCGAGGGTTTTACTTGGTTGGTGTTGGAGTGAAAAGATGGTTTAGAAAACAAAATTGTTATATTTGTTAAATCAACATCTTATCAATCAAAACTATGAACAAAATAATTTTAATCGCTTGCGTTTTTGCTTTACTGACAATCGAAGCCAACGCTCAAAAAATGCGTGGAATCGATAAAAGTCCGATGGATATGGCGTATTATCCCGATAATTTTGCCCATGACCGCAAGTTTGCTCCGAAATTGATTGGCGATATGCCCGCCATTGTGCGTGTAACTTACAGCCGACCTGCCAAAAAAGAACGTGAGGTATTCGGAACTAAAATTGTGCCGTATGGAGAAGTTTGGCGTGTAGGTGCAAACGAATCGGCGGAAATAAAGTTTTATCAAGACGTAACGATTCAAGGCAAAAAAGTAAAAGCTGGCACATACTCGCTTTTTGCGATTCCAACGGCTACTGAATGGACAATTATTTTAAACAAAGACCTTGATTTTTGGGGAGCATATAGCTACAACAAAGACAACGACGTGCTACGTGTGAGCGTACCCACCAAGAAAACCGACGAGGTTATAGAAAACTTCTCGATTCAGTGCGTAAAAGGCAGCAACGATAAAGAAACAACCATGAAAATGGCTTGGGACACGACTTTGGTTGAAGTACCGATTTCGTTTTGATTATACATAAAACCGATATTTTACACAAAAATGCCCCAAAAGATAATCTTTGGGGCATTTTTTATTTTGTTTGTTTTGGCAAAAGACTCACTCAGTCACTGTTTTTCAGGATTACGCAACTGCTCAATCGTGACGAATTCGAGGGCTTTTTCGTGAGTTGCTTCTAAAATTACGGGTGGAGCTACGCCTGCTTCGTAGGCTTCTTTCCAACGAGCCGCACAAAGACACCATTTATCGCCTGCTTTCAACCCGGGAAAACCATAGGCTGGATAAGGCGTAATGAGGTCATTTCCACGAGCTTTTGAGTATTGCAAAAACTTATCAGTTACAATAGCCGCAACTACGTGAACGCCCGCATCAAGGTCGCCAGTTGAGCAAAAACCATCTCGATAAAAACCTGTAAGTGGAGATTTTCCTGCTATTTGTAGGTCGGTTCCGAGTACATTTTTTTCGCCTTTCTTTGTCATAATTTTGTTATTTTTAGTCTGTTTTACTGCGACCACTGGCCCACAACCCGCTTTCGATTGATTGACAGGAGCTTTATTTTGTGCAAAAACCGATACGCACAACAATACCAAGAATATGATTTTCATTAATACTGAGGGTCTGATTTACATTTAAAAAACCTATTTCGCAGGAAAATGTTTATTTTTGATAGACACAATCATAACTATTGGTTTATACATGAATATTTCACGCAAAAACGCTCTCAAATCAATTTTTGGGGCATTGATAACCTTACCTGTTTTCGGTAAGAAACAAGCAGAAAAAGATTTTTTAGCGTTTAAGAAAGAGTTTTCGGAGGCTTGGAGAAGTTCGCTTGATTATACGCTCAAGCTCTATAATCAGATGCCCGAAGAAAAGTTTGATTTTAGATATACACCCGAATCATTTTCATTTCGTACGCAATTTGTACATTGCCTTACATTCAATACGGCTCAGATTTGTGAGCGATTGAATATTCCGAATCCGCACGATGCTAAGGAAAAGAAAACTGGTTTTTGGAAGAATTTAACCAAAGCCGAACTCGAAACCGAAATCAAAGATTTTTATGCTTGGGTAGAAAAAACCTTGTTTGAAACCAAACCCGAAAAGCTCATGCAACTCGAAAGCTTTGCGGGTAGTAAAATTCCGATTTGGCGAATATTCTATGCCCTCGAAAACCATATCATTCATCATCGCGGGCAAGTTGTTTGCTATTTACGCCTCAATGACATAACACCAATTGGGTATATTGGTTGGTGAGTTTTTAATCAAATTTAGCAAGTGCATTTAGATAGTTTTACATAGTAATTTACTTTCATCATTTATTGTTAAGTACAGTGTAATCTAAGTTAGTATAATTTTTGATTTTGTTCCCTCCCCATCGGGGAGGACGGTCGGCCCTGCCGTTAGGGAGGGGTCAAAATAAACTGATTATCAATTACTTACAAACCCCACCCTTTCTTTCCCTCCCCGATGGGGAGGGAGGAACACGAAAAAATGTTGTACTTGCTTAAATTACAGTGTATTAAGTTTCTTTAAAATCAATTCATAACAGGCTAGCAGTTCAAAAACTATTTAACTAATACACAGTTTTATTACAGCAATAAATTATCATCTTAAGTAATCAACAAAAATCATGTAGCTTTTCTACACGTTTTTTATGATTTTCAAACTACAATGATTAGTATTGTAGCTTTAAAAATTTAATACTTTGAGAATAAAAATTTCGATACATTATAGATTTTTTATCTTATCAATTTTAGTTATTTTGAGTTTAACTGCTCAAGGCCAAAACATCATTAAACTTGATGAATCAGCGTCTATAAAATCAAAGGATTTTAGCATTTTACCCGATAAATCTTACACATTTCAGCAAATTCTTGCTGATAAAAGTCTGAAGTTCAAACATACCGATACACTTGCAATTGATGCAACCGACGCTTACTGGATAAAGCTAAAAGTTCATAATCCGTTTGCCTATTCCGAAAAATACATGGTTGAGTTTCTGCCAATGGCCGACAATACTTTGTATTATTTCAACAAAAATCAACAAAAATGGCTTAGTTACTCGAATGGCTTGATGGTCAATAATCGCCAACGAAATATTTGGCTGATGCCCTGCGTGCTACCAGCCAACGAAACCGTTGAATTATACATAAAGACTAACATCAAGGCATTCCGCAAAGCCTCAGCCCCTATTCAAGCTACGGTCTGGCTCGAAAAAGAGAGTTATATCACCGAAAATGAGCAATTCATTGCCCTCGCTACTTGGATTACGGTATTTGTGTTTGTATTCTTTTTGATATACAATGCCTATATTTTTTATGTTTTCCGAGATAAAACCTTCATTTATTATTTGATTGCTCAAATCGGAGGTATCATTTTTATATTAGCCGACCAGTTTTATTTCAATGTTTTACTGCCATTCCGCTTCTGCGTGGTAGATGCTCAGCCAAATGGTTTCGTGATGTTTCATGAAATCAACGGAGTCATGTTCGATATTGGTGTTTCCATGATTCTCTTTGGTTACGTGCAGATTACTCGTCTTTACTTCGACACCACAAATAACCTCCCAAAACAAGATTTAGTGCTAAAATATCTACCTTTTGGCTTTATTACCACAGTAGTTATTTCAAATGTCCTGCTATTCTCCGGAATTATAAAAGCTGGTAAATTACCCAATTTACTACCCAACTTTGTAATATTCAGCACGATAGTTTGTATTTTCTATGTGGCTATATTGAGTTTTAGAAGAAAGCACAAACTGGCTCGCTATTTTTTGGTGGCGAATGGCACTTCGATGTCAATTATTTTGGTAAGTAGTTTTCTATATTTATTTGTTGATGTGGTTCGTACGACCGACCATGCTATTTTTGCCAAAGTTGCCATTATTGCCCAAGCCTTATTCTTGGCTATTGCCTTGGTGCAACGTGTTTTATTGATTCGTGAAGAATTGAAACAAAAACAATTAGAAACGCAGGAATTGGTATTTCAGAATACGATGCAACAAGCACAGAACCAATATTTACAAGAAAAATTAGAAGCAAATCAGCGAGAGTTAGCCTCTAATACGCTCTATATTTCGCAAAAAAACGAATTACTTTTAGACCTCAAATCGAGCGTTCAACATCTGGGAGAAAACCTTCCTGATACTTCACAGAAAGTAATAAAAAACATCAAAGCTGTTATTCAAAACAACCTCCATTTAGAAAGCGATTGGGAGCGATTCCGCATTCATTTTGAGCAAGTACACCCCAATTTTTTCAAGCAATTACAAATCACTCACCCTACTCTAACCCAATACGAAATTAGGTTGTGTGCCTACTTTCACCTTAATCTTTCTACGAAAGAAATCGCCAATCTGCTGAATATCGACCCAGCCAGTGTACGCAAAGCCAAAATGCGTTTGAACAAAAAAATGCAAGTTCAAGAGAATTAAATAGCTGTTTTTGCACAAAATAGTCCTATGTCCACACTTTGTCCACGCTACATTTTAGGACAATACCCCATCTATGTCTTTGATTTGCAAGAGCAAGAAAGAAGCGTACCTTCTTAGCCCTTACTTATTATCAAACAAATAAAAGACATGAAAAAACTACTAATCATCTTTGCCATCTTATGCTCAGTCAGTGCTTTTGCTCAGAAGAACTACGTATGGAAACAATTCAATATCCAAATCACAGTTCCTGACGATTTTAGAATAAAGAAAAACACCGCCAAAGAATTTGAAATGAAAGGCGAAGGCATGGAACTTTCGATGCTGATTCACGAAGAAGATGTAGCCATCGAAGACCTCGACGATGCCGCCATAGCAGGAGCAAAAGCCATGAAACTACAAGAACTCGACGCTGCCCACCAAGTAAAAGTCAATGAGTTTGAAGGATTTTATGTAGAAGGTTTCAAAGACGGAAACCGAATTATGTTTGCGTGTTTGGGCAACCCCAATAGCCATACCAATTTCTTCATTGCGATAATCTTCGATGATGAAGACAAAACCGCCGAAGAAGATGCCCTTGATATTTTGAATAGTCTGGATGTATTGTAGTATAAAACGCTGTTATAAATATGAAGCTACGATTTGTATTTTCGCTACTGTTTTTTTGCACATTTCTTTTCTCGCATGATAGCTTTAGCAATTCGCCACGTAATCCCCCTCCACCTACTGGAACAGGTAGGCCTAGTTCAAGACCTGGTGCAAGACCCGGTGGTAGACCCGGTGGACGCCTAAGTGCAGATTTATATCACTCGCAAAAAAAACAAATGTATGACCTGGCTACCTTAAATCTCAAAAAGAATATCCAAAATAAGATAAGTAACGCAACGAATAGCCCTATCTCAATTGGTTTAGCAGATTTTGATGACTTTTCGGCCGTTGGTAAAACTTGGTTAAATTATCAAAATTTCACCGACTCTCTAATCATGAATATCGGCTCGGCCAACAATTCAACAGCACAAAATTGGGCCTTACCAGCAGATTTTATGACCTATTTTGAAGATGTAAGTCGTGGAGATTTTGTTGCAATTTCCAATGTACCAGCAGCCTTACGAGTGGCAGGTGCGAATAAAGTGATGCGGTCATCTTATTATGATGAAAACGACAGCCCAATGAATATTTATGACCATTATGAATTGGACGCTGATGGAGTCTTTCACATTGGTAGCAGTTTTGACTTGGAAACAGGAGGCGATGATAATTTTGATGAAACCGACTACGAAGTAGCCGATGTACCGCTTGATTTGAATGATGCTTTCACCAGTACCAACGAGGAAACATACTACATAAACAATCAAAAGTTATTTAAAGAAGTCCAGAGCGTGAATGTTGATGCTTTTGGGACAATCACCACGCCCACAGGTACATACAATTGTCTGCGAATGCTTTCGATTGTTCAGGAATATACAAGACCCGATGAGACAAGTAGTTATACTTTAGTTTCTACAACAAACTATATCAGTTTTCTGACCAAAACAGGCGAATATTTTACTGCAAAAGTTTCTGGCACAAGCGGGAATGTAACCATTAGTGAAATAGAATACAGAACTGTAGTACAAACTGCTTTACTTACCGAAACAGCAGATGTAAAACTCAATAACGATAGCAAAGGTGTGACCATCAATGTTGATAATGATACGGCTCATCCTTCGGCAATTTTGGATGTAAAAAGTTCAAATCAAGGAATTTTGATTCCGAGAATAGCCAAAGCCAATCGACCTGCTAACCCAGCAACCGGATTACTAATTTTTCAGATTGATGATACTCCTGGGTTTTATTACTTTGACGGAACGAGTTGGGTCAGATTGGCCACAAATTGAGAGGTCTTTAACTTGAGCATAAAAAAGTAATTTATGATGCAAATAGTTTTAATGTCGATTAATTTATCACTATGACTAAGAAAAATTATAAAAGTGGGTATTTATCTTAAAATTTAAGCGGGAAAATGGGTTGATTTTATCCTTAGGTATGTCCCATCAAAAGAGATGAAGACAAACAAACCACCGAAGATGATACCCTTGCGATTTTGAATAGTTTGGAAATATTATAATTTAGAAAATACTAATAATACGATGAAATTACATTTTATAACTTTAGTTACCTTTTATCTCATCTTAGGTTCAGTACAAAAAAGTTTTTGCGGAATCTCAGCTTGTACTGGTGGAGCTAACATGGTTAATGGAAGAATCTCAGCTGAAAGCCAATTACATCGCTCGAAAAAGCTTCAACTTTTTGATGTAAGTGCATTGAACTTACAAAATTCGGCAAAAAGTAATTCGGTCGTACAGAATAATACTGCTATCTCGATAACGCTTAATGATTTTGATACTTTTTCGGCAGTTGGTAAATCTTGGTTAGATTACAATAATCCAAATGCTTCTTTTTCGATGAATATTGGCACTGCCAACAATTCTACACCACAAACATGGTCACTACCTGCTAATTTTCTTAGCTATTTTGATGGTGCTGGTCGTGGAGATTTTATTGCGTTAGCGAGTGTGCCCTCAGCATTACAGGTGGCAGGAGCGAATAAAGTGATGCGAACGGCTTATTATGACGAAAACGACCGCCCAATGGATGTTTATGACCATTATAATTTTGCCGCTGATGGTGTCTATCATATCGGAAGTAGCTATGATTTGGAGATAGGAAGCGATGATACTTTTGATGAATCTGACTACGAAGTGGCCGATGTACCACTCGATTTGAATGATAATTTCAGTGGTACCAGCGAAGAAACAAACCATATAAACAATCAAAAAACACTTAAAAAAGTATTTACCGTAAATGTCGATGCTTTCGGAAC
>NZ_JBMLRC010000369.1:30367-33812 GCF_049241225.1 Emticicia sp. | reverse complement strand
TTTGTTAATAAATAACGAAATTTTATCCATTGGTAAATCGTAAGCAGGTGTATTCTATTTTTTGTTAAGAATACGATGTTTGTGTTACTATTTTGGGTAAGAATTAGAGAGTTTTACTTTTTGGGTTATATTTTTTTGTTGTACAAATTTATGCGAAGTGAACTCGACAATAGTATAAGGGGAAACCCCTGTTTAGTAAAAACCACGCTAATTATTGAGTTTCTTTCCCTTATTTTTACCGCTAAAACTCAGAATCACTCACGAGCAAATGTTTAGAAATTATACCTACCACTTATTTTTAATTCTAATTGTTGGAATATTGGCCTGCCAGCCTAAAAAACAAGCGGCTGAGAGTTCACTTTATGTTAAACCACCAGCCGATAAATTAGATAGCCTAACCAATTGGTTTGCTGATGAAGTAAACTTTAATGATAAAAATTATTTCCCGCAGTTTTATAGTCATTATAATCAAAAAATAAAGGCTGAGCGTTGGGAAGAGGCTGCTATTTTACTGTATCATGTTGGGCAAATCTCCATTGTGCATAACCGAGCCGATAGCCTAATCATTCGGATACATGATGATTTTACGGAGCAGCATCAAGACCATATTTCGAACAGGTATAAGTCGGGGCTTTACCTCAACTTGGGTATTTTATATTACTACGACTCAAACTTTGAAGCTTCCATAAAGAATTTACAAAAAGTAATACAAATGCCTTACAAGGATTATTATTCGCTCGAAAATAAATCGACTGCTTATAATGAATTGGGCTACATTTATACAGAGATAGGAAAATTTGATAAGGCACTAAGGGCATCGTTTAAGGCCCTAGATACTTTCCTAATGCTAAAAGATACACTCGGTTTGGGAGCTGGATACGATTCAATTTCGGGTATTTATATGGCGATGAAAGACTATCAAAATGCCGAAATATATATGGATAAGGCCATTAGTGCCTTAAAGTCAATCAATAACCACATGGGTGTTATGGCTGTCTATCTGAATAAGTCAGGGCTTTATCAAGAAACCAATAACCCAAGATTAGAGGCAATCGTTGATTCGATGTATGCCTATCATGAATCGTATAATTTCGGAAATGAATCTTACAAAGCTTACATCTATAGCTGGAAGGCTTATAATTATCTGAAACGAAGAAAAATTGCAGAAGCCCAAAAGCTAATGACAGAAATAAGGCCTCTTTTCGAAAAAGCTGATGAAAAGTTTTTGTACAGTCAGTACATCGAGACGGCTTCACTTTATAGTAAAATGACTGGCAAAAAACTCATTGAAAAAGATGTTTATAAACAGGTAATTCCCAAGTACAAAGAAAGTAAGAACTTAAAAGGATTGCTATCTTGTTATGAAGCACTACGAATCGAAGCCATTGAAGAAAAAGACTATAAAACGGCTTTGTTTTATACCGATGCTTATGATGAAGTTTATAATAGCCTGACGGATAGAATGTTGATTATCAAGACAAAAGAATTGGACAAAAAGTATCAGACCGAAAAGAAAGAACAACAGATACAACTCCAAAACCAAGAAATTACCCAGAAAAACACTTACATTGCTCTATTGGTGGTATCGTTGAGTGTTTTATTATTAACGGTCTTTGCGTATTCTTCTTGGCAAAGACAAAAACTTCTGAGACAAGAAAAAACAAATAGCATGAATTTTACAAAGCAACTCCTCGAAAATACCGAAGAAGAACGCAAACGTATAGCCAGCGATTTACACGACAGTATCAGCCACGAATTATTGAATCTGAAATCTATCTTTACACAAGATTTGGCAACCGTGAATACAAAAATTGATACTATAATCAACGATATTCGGGGCATCAGCCGAAATCTTCACCCTGTAATGTTTGATAAAATTGGTCTTTTGCCTAATATTGAACAGCTCGTTGAGCGATTACAAAATCAGAATAATTTCTTTATCAGCACCGAAATCAACTACGAAGGCACGCTATCTTCGGCTGATGAATTGCAGATTTACCGAATCATTCAAGAAGCCCTTACCAATATCATCAAATATGCCCAAGCTCATGCCGCCAAAATAACGATTGCGGAGCAAAAAGATGGTATTTCAATCGAAATTAAAGATAACGGCAAAGGTTTTGATGTAAAACAAGTGCTTAATAGTGGAAAAGCTTTTGGTTTGCATAATATCATCGAACGAAGCCGTGTAATTGGTGGCGAAGCTAGTTTTTATTCTTCGCCCGAGGGCACAATTATTCATATTATTATTCCGAAAAAATCATGAGAGTTTTAATTGCCGACGACCACCCCTTTACACTGATGGGCACAAAAGGTTTTGTAGAATCGTTGGGCTACACCGTAGAAGATGTTTGTTCAAATGGTATCACGGCTCTGAATCTAATAAATACGCATCAGCCGAATATTGCCATTTTGGATATTAACATGCCAGGAATTGACGGGCTCGAAATCCTTGAAAAAACTTACCTGCAAAAACTCAAAACAAAGATTATTCTTCTGACGATGCACAAAGAACTGACTATTTTCAGAAAGGCAAATCAGTTTGGGGTTGCGGGCTATATTTTGAAAGAAAACGCCCAAGAAGAATTACAGTTGTGCTTAGAAGCCGTGAAAAAAGGGAATCAGTATATCAGTAAAAACCTCGAAAATGATTTGTTGATAGACAATTCGTCGGAAACTGATAGTGTTTTGAGTAAATTGACGTTTACAGAAAAGAAAATTCTTGAATTGATTGCTCAACAAAAAACCTCGAAGCAAATAGCCGAGTTGCTCTTTATTTCAGAAAAAACGGTTGAGGGGCATCGGACCAATATCATAAATAAATTGGAACTACCGAAGGAAAAAAATATCTTGCTGATTTGGGCGAGTAAGCATTTGAGATAAGGCTTTGGCTTTACTACAATAGCTTTACTTTTGCTATAAAATTGCAGGTTATTTGCATTTTTAGCAAGGTCCTGAGGTTTTGCGAGCTATTAAAATTTCAGATTAGGTTATTGTGAAATCAAACCTAAAAAAACACTTATGAAAAAAGCTATCTTTACAATTGCCTTGCTGGGTTGTGCCATTATCGGAGCAAATGCCCAAACTACCAACGAACGCCCAGCCATAGAAACCACAATTAATACATATTTTGATGGTTGGATGACCGGCGACACCACCAAAGTCGGAAAAGCTATGCATGCTTCGTGCCATTTGAAAGTGTATCGAGATGGAGTTTTTAGAAACGTTGACCGTACGCAATATTTGAGTGGTTTTAAACCTCATGCCAAAGAAAGCGGCGTTGAAGCAAGAATCAAACTTATTGATTTTCAGGGAAATATTGCCAATGCTAAAACCGAAATCGAAACACCGAAATTTTTGTTTGTTGATTATTTTAATCTCATCAAAATAAACGATTGGTGGTTTATTGTCGATAAAGTTTCTACTCGAATAGATAAATAAAAGT
>NZ_JBMLRC010000369.1:0-30267 GCF_049241225.1 Emticicia sp. | reverse complement strand
AGATACAAATAGCCAGTTTCGGCGGTGAAGGTTTGGGCGAAAGTTATAATTGGAAAAATTATGGGGAGGAGAAGAATTATTTTTTTCATATATTTAAATACTATTTTCTGTTGATTAGTAAATTTTAATACCTGTAAAACTCGTAAAACCATAATTTGTGGAAATTGAACCAAGCAGACCAACGCTTATGAGATGCTCATTTATCTGTATAAATGAAACAGTTACGATGTCAGACTGATTGAGTTTAAGGTAGGTTTCAGCATCATAGAATAAAGCGTAAGAAGAATTTGTTTTGAAGGTGAATGTTTTCTGGTCTTTCTTTACACTGTTCACATAAAAAGCTATTGTTCCAATTCCTTCATTGATAGATGGGTCTGAATTGACAAATTTTGCAATTACAGCGGTTGATTTAAAGTGATACAGTCCGCTTGAAGGTACAGTAAAAACACCCGTTATTGGATTAAAATTATCGCCACCATCGTCAAATCGTTGTTGAAAACCACTCAGAAAACCCTCTGTGTAGTTTGGAAACCCTTGAGAGGTATTTAAATGACTACTGAAACCAATTTTTCTTTCTTCCCACGCAGGGGTAGCATTTCCTCTTGAAACCAAAATCATTCCATCAGCACCAACACTTTCGCCTTGTGCTTGAAGTGGACCTGTGAGTTTGATACCGTTTTGTGCAATTAATTTCTGATTGACTGTAACCATACCATTATTGCCATTGATATTTATCCTTGGGGCATCGCCCGTATATAGGTTCAAATCATAGTAATTTTTTGAACCAATTTCAAAAGTTGAATTAATGGCTTGTAAATAACCATTCATATTGATGCCATCATAAAATGTTGCATACGGCCAAGTTCCTTGAAAACGAGCCACTTCGCCATTTTTATTGATATGGAGTGGAATACTTGAATTAATACCCGTACCAATTCCGATGCTGTTTGGAAGAGTTTGTACTTGTGCAATACTACACAGCCCCACAAAGGCAAAAAAGAGAGATAAAATGATTCTTTTCATGGGTTTATTTTTGAATTTTGATGTCGATGTCATAATATGAAACTTTTGTAATTGGATTAATGCCCGTACCTGTGATTCGGAATAAACCTTGCTTGCCATCGGCGGTGATGAACGCAAATACATGTTGGTTATCAATGCCTTTGTCGAAATCTTCGATTACCGCTACGCCATTTTCGTAGTCAGAATCTTTTTTGAGCTTGTTTTGGAGTAAGCTCGCAATGCCAGCCGAATTTTGTACATTATAGAAATCAATGTTGGTGATTTTTAGCTTGAATGCTTTATCGGAGCCATTCGAGATTTGAATCATTCCTGTGTTCCAGATGTTCCATGAAATTGATTTGAGATAATCATTCAAAGAACCAACTCCGCACGAAATTCCGCAGGTTTTTAAGAAACCAAACGTACAAATAGCACTCTGAATGATGTCATAATATGCCACGCCATCAATGGCTCGATTGCTTTTGGCTTCGGCAAAAGTGTAGGTTTTACCCGCATCAAAATCAATCACGTTTTTAATATCGCTTTGGTTTTGGCGAGAACCCACTTCGAGCCTTACACCCTGAAAATAACTAATATCAGATGCCACAGGCAGCGTGCTGAACGAAGCTAAACTTTGAGCCCATTTGGCCGACTCCGCAAAGGCAATGTCGCCCGTTAGGCTGACATCATAAATGCAGTGGCTCAGATATGGCTCACGGTTGATACCAGCTTGTCGGCAGCGACTTTCGGCTTGTTGAAGTGCCGTGAGGCTAAAAGCAAATTCCTGATACGGAAACTTCACATCGGTGTAGTTTGTGGTAGATTTTCCGCTTTCATACGTAAAAATTGATTCGTTTTGCTTGATTCTCCACGCATCGGCGTAGGCAGGGTATAGACCCTTGAACGATTTATCGGTCAGCAGTTTTCCATCGGCCAAAGTCAGGTCGTTATTTCGATTACCGTCAAAATTTCCGAGAATTCCTTTTAATTTTGTCTTGCGGTCGGGGTTCAGAAAAACCAAATAATCTATTCGGTTTTTGTATCTGATAATCACTTCATCTTTTGTGGGCGAAAGTAGCCTGATTTCTTCACTGTTTTTCGTGACCAACGTATTGTCCGAAAGGCGTTTAGATGCAAAAGCATCGCTTTGATTCTCGCCATTAATCAGTAATTTAAAAGGATTAGAGAAAACATTTATCACATCTTTTTCAAATCTTACTGCAATACCTGTATTAATAGTAGCACGTTTTTCGGTAGCGTTCATAGGTTCTTGACGAACCTGAATCAAAAACTTGTCGGTCGTGCTTTGCACAGCCGTAAATTCGCCATGTCCCATAAAATCATAATCGTAGCCATCGTGGGTAGTTATGTGCGGGTCGCCTTGTCCGCTACCCACGCCATCGAGTAGGTCACGGGTTTGAAGTTGGTCGTTACACTCACACGCCTTTCGAGTGAGCCAAGTATTTGCCACGGTTTGCCCGCAGCTCGATAATGCCTGACCTGTTTCACTAACAATATTTGAAAAACAACTTTGTTCGGCTCCGCCCGCCTCGGGACATTGAATGGCAGGGCGATTATTTTGCAAGTTATCAATCAATTTTTTTGTTTCGCTACACGCATCAAGGGCTGTTCGACCTGCCGTAAAGGTGGCTATTATTCCCAATTCGGGAGCAGCCAAAAGTGCTGTGCCTGCCGTGATACAACCCGCAATGTTTTGTGCAATGTATGCACCTGCGGCAATTCCACCGATGGTTTTATCACACACTAAAATACCCTGTACTCGTCCACTTTTGGTATAATCAATGCCATTGGCAAAGTAGGTTTTGGCTTTTTGAGCCAGTTCGAGATTGCCTTCGTACATTGTTTCTCCTTTTTTTGAGGTAACTTCTTTACCGTCAGCCTTTTTTTTGACGATAATATCAAATTTTGTTCCTTGATAATTGCTAAATTCAATGATAAAACCATTGGATGTTTCGGCTTTTGAAGGCAAAAAATCGGCATTGAAGTCATACTTTATCCAAGCATTGTTGGTGGTGTTTACCAAAATCAATTTTTCGAGATTGGTCATTTCTCCACTCGTGTTTTTTTTGCCTGCGGCTATCACTTGCAGTTTTTTGTCTTCGTAAGATGCCACATAACCAACCGCAATGTTGGGGTTGGTTATGATGGCTTGTTGGGCAGCAGTCAATGAAGCAGGCTCACTCAGTTTGAAGGTTGGATTAGTGGTATTTCCACCGCTCGGGATAGTGTCTTTTGAGCAAGAAAGAAGTAAAAATATAGATAAATAAGAAATTATTTTTTTCATCGTAGTAAATCCAGTATTGGAGGCATCGATTTAAAACACTTTGTATCCTGAAATTGTCCTATTCCCATTATACCCACCACTGATATTGAGGGTACTACCAGAGACCTGCAAGAATGTAAAATATACAATATCGTTGCTTTGTAAAGCCATTTGAAAAGTACATTCTAAATTTTCTGAATAGTTATTACCAGAATTTACCCTTAGAATTTTGTTAATTTGCTCCCTTTGTACGAAATTCTTATAAGCTCTTATTACAGCAGGTACACCATTATAAGAAGCTGATGAAGGATATTGAATCTTTACGGTAAAACTGTAAAGACCATCAGAAGGTGCAGTAAACTCTCCAGTCGAATTATCAAAATTATTGCTAAAATCATATCTCTCTACTAAGCCTGATAATATTACATCGGTGTTATTAGGTATTGATAAACCATTACTTAAGTAAGAATCAAAACCAACTTTTCTATTCTCCCAAGCAGGTGGGTTTGCCGAACCTTTTGAAACCAAAATCATTCCATCGGTACCACTATTTCCTCCAGCAGCCTGCAATGAACCACCTAAAAGCTGAATACCGTTATTGAATGTAACTTTCCCAGTCGAGCCACTAATATTCATTCGTTGGGTATCACTTGTATAGAAATCCATGTCGTAGTTGTTTTTTGTGCCTATTTCGAATCTGAGCCCAATAGCTTGTAGATAACCATTCATATTCAGGCCATCGTATAACGAAACATAAGGCGAAGCTCCTTGAAATCGAGCTATTTCGCCATTTTTATTAATATGAAGTGGAATACTCGAATTAATGCCTGTGCCAATGCCGATAGAGTTCGGAAGGGTTTGTACTTGTGCGATAAGAGATTGCGTGAAAAACAAAAAGAATAGGATTTTTTTCATGGGTATAAGAATTTTAAGATTTGCCCAAAACTCTTAAAACCAAAACACAACCACAAGCTACAATGAGTAACTGGTGGCTGCGAGTTGATAACTTGTATGAAATGGCAGAAAATTGGTAAGCCTTATTTCGGAATCGTGAGGATAATTTTTGTACCGATTGGCTGATTTTTTGAGTCGAACTTGTCCATTATTTGGCAGTGAATGTCCCAACCATGAATTTTGTTGAGGAGTTTCAAGCGTTCTTCGTTGATTTTCAGGCCCATTGATTGATGTCCGTCTGAATTGCTTTTTAGTTCGGTGGCACGTTTTCTGCCGATTCCATCATCATCAATCAGAATTTCTATGTTTTCTTCCAAATCTCTTACGATGAGTTGTAAAGTGCCTTTTTCTTTCTTGTTGGTTAAGCCGTGCTTGATGGCGTTTTCTATATAGGGTTGGAGAAGCAATGCTGGAATCATAATGTTTTCAGTATCAATTTCGGGCGAAATCTCAAAAATGAAGTTGAATTTTTTCTGAAAACGTAGCTGCTCGAGTTTTGTATAAAGCAAAATCGTATCAAGTTCTTCTTTGAGCGTCACTACTTGCTCCTTTGATTTTTGCAGAATCGAACGAATGAGTGTCGAGAAATCGGTCAGATAATCGGCAGCTTCATCGGTTTTGTTTTTGATGATGTAACTCTTGATAGAATTAAGGCTATTGAACAAAAAATGCGGATTTATCTGCAAACGAAGTGTGTTGAGTTCTGACAAAGAAACGGCCTGTTCCAAATCGTTTTTCTGATGAATAACTTCGGTAGCTTTATAGGCCAAACCCATCGAGAAAAACAAAATTTCGAGCAAAATACAGGCATTAAAATACACATTTGGGTAGTGGTCGAGCAAATCGGAGCTTTGCGGAACCCAGTTCATCCAACTCGAAATAAACCCAAAAATGCCCCCCAAAAGCAAAAAAGTGCTACCAATTTTGATATAAAAAGCCAGTTTGGTTTTGATTTGATAGACATAAAACAGCATCAACGCCCCCAAAACTGATAAAAAAACTTGTGTGAAAATACTGAGATAAACCTCCCAGTCGTATCGCTGTAAAATGAGTGTAAAAAGTACCTCCAGAGCAATCAGAATGCCTATGCTTTTGAGTAAAAAATTATTCGTTTTACCGATGCGTGGGTGTGAGTGCGTAGAGGCCAAAAACTCGCCGATAAACAAAAAATAACAAAACTGTGCCACCAACACATAGAAGTTTTGTCGGAGAGAAATCAGTAGCAAAGAAGAATATTTTAGCAGAAAGAAGCCGTAAGAGGAGTGTTCAAAGCCCCAAGCTACAAAAGCCGACATGGCAAAAAGGTAAAGCGAATAATACAAAATATAGCGTTGTCGGTTGAGCAAATATTGCAGGAATGTAAATAAAGCCAAAAACAATAAAATTCCGAGAAGAGCATAATTGCTGCCAATTGCAAAACGGTTGTCGTAAAGGTCGCTTTCTTTCTTTTTTGCTTCCCATTCATAAGTAACCACCGTCGGCTGAATTCGTATTTTTTTCATCGAAAATCGACTGATTTCAACATAAAAATCATACGTGGCTTTGGGTGGAATAATGATTGGTAAATATTGTCCATCAAACCTAAAAGGACGTTGTTGGTCGGGCAATAGTTTATCATTACTTGCTTGATTTACAAGTTTCTGATTATCAAATATATAGACGCTGGTTCGAAAGCTACTTCCTGCCGAAAAAAGGGCTTTTAAAGTGTCGGTTTTTGAAAAATTTCTTAGCTGAAATCGAAGCCAAACATTGGCTTTATATCTTGAAGTATGATTAAAATCGGGTAGCCTATTGAAGCCTTGAAATTGACTTTTTCTAATATCATCAATCGTTTTTTGTTTGGTCAAATCCAGTAAAAAAAGCGTTTGTTCTGATAAATCAATGATTTCTTTTCGCTGAAAACTGCTGTCAATTTCAATCGTTTTTTGAGCGAGTAGAGGCAAGTAAAAGCCCCAAAGTAGTAGTATGAAAATGCTTTTTTTCATGCACCAAATTTTACCATGCTCATCAATTTGGTTTTGTTGGCTCTCGAAACCTGCAAGGTTGTTCCATCATTCAAAATCACCGAGCCTGTATCGCCCTTGATGTACTTTCTGACATGCTCGAGATTCACCAAATACGAATTATGGATTCGAGCAAAAGTCGAGTCATTCAAGATGCCTTCAAACTCTTTGAGGGTTTTCGAAATCATAATTTTCTCTTGGTTTTGTAGCACGATTGTGGTGTAATTGCCATCAGCTTTAGCGTAGGTAATCTGCTGCATATTCACAAATTCCAGCCCTTCAAAAGTCGGAATGGCCACTTGCTGCCTTTTTTGTAAATCTTTTTGCATATTGGCCAGCAAAAGAGCAATGTTTTGCTTCATATTGATGTTTTTTTGCTTGCTTCTTATCTTTTCGGTGGCTCGCAAAAGGCTTTCTTTGGTGGTGGGTTTTACCAAATAATCAACGGCACAAAAATCAAATGCTTTAAGGGCAAAATTATCGTAGGCGGTTACAAAAACCACATCAAAGTCAATATTCGAGACTTGTTTCAGCAAATCGAAACCATTGAGAAGGGGCATCGAAATATCCAAAAAGAGGGCATCAAAAGTATTTTGATTAATAAAATTTACGGCCTCAATCGGATTATCGAACTTTTGTAGAATCTGAAAATCGGGGCAGAAACGCTTCAATTCTGCTTCCAGAATATCCAAACACTCGGTTTCGTCATCTACTAAAATTACAGAAATCATTGCTTTTAGAAATAGGTTTTAATCCAAATTTATTGTTTTTTCCTATCTAAAGCAATTGATTATTGGTAAAAACTAAAAATAGTTTCTGGTGATTTCAGGGTGCGGAAACTCCATTTCAAAATCACTAACGGCCAAGATAGACAAAGGTTTTAGCTGAGAAATAGGAGGGAAGTGCGAAGAATTGACTTCGATACTGAGCAGTTTGGCAAACGAAGCCTTGCCTTTGGCGGGCGAATTAGTAATCAATAAATCATTGCCAAGTTTTTGAGCAAGTTTCAGTGGGAAAAATTTAGTAGTAATCGGAAATTTGAACGAACGTTTGTGAAGATGAACTTTGAAGAAGGTTTTTCCAGCAATCATTACTTCTACAATTTCTTCTTTTTCGCTCAATTTTGTGATTTTAAAATCGGCCAACTCTTTCGGAATTCCCCAGTTGGCAATGCCATTTTCTACACTTTCTTGGCTCGAAACATAGATTTTTGAAATCGAGAAAATCTTCTTCTTATCAAAATCCAATCTCCCTGGTACAAATAAAAGTTCGTGATATGGCCCAACCGCCGAAGTTGCATAATCAACCAACATAACCGTTCCTACAAAATCACCATTGAACCTATCAGCTTGATAATCAGACAGAAAGCCAAATTTTTCGACAAACGATTTCGGGAAATGATAAAGAAAAATGTATCCATTACCCTTGAGTTTCCACGGTGGCGGTGCTTGCATGTTGGTAAGTTGTTTAAAAATGGCACGCTGATGACACGGATACAAGCAACGCTGATAAAAACGGATAAAAAATCAGCGATAGTCAGCGTTTCTGAAAGAATGGCAGCGGCCAACCTTCAGCGTCATTAGCGTACCATTTATTCAATATAATTTAAAACGCTATCAAAGCCTTAGCTTGTTTTTCGAGAAAGTTTCGATAGACTTCAAACGTAAATTCTTCGCCGTTGAAATGAGCTTTCATGTTGCCAAATTTCATGCGTAAACCCATTACGTCAGTTCCCATATAACTCAAAATATCATTCAAATGTCCGAGTCCAACGGCATTTCCCAACATTCCTGCCGAGATTCCGACCAAAGCTGCTTTTTTGTTATTGAAACTATCGGGGTAGCGAAGGCCATCGAAGAATGTTTTCAAAACTCCAGGAAACGAACCGTTGTATTCGGGTACAATAAATACAAATTTTTTGGTTTCATCAACTATTTTCTGAAACTCATTAAAAGCCTCGTTTTTACCTGAATTGTGGTACAGGGCCGAAAAAGCAAAATCGGCTGGGAGTTCAGCCAGATCAACAATCTGACTTTCTTGACCGAGCGATTTTAAAAGATTTTGGTAATTGATTCCTACTTTTTTTGAAACAGAGTTCTGGCGGTTAGTACCTATTATAATGGCAATCATACTAATATTTTCGATGGTTTAATTAATGTTTATTGGTTATTTTTTGTGAGTGAATGACCTCATCCCCAGCCCTTCTCCTCGCAGGAGAAGGGAGCAAACTCCCTCTCCTTGAGGAGAGGGCTGGAGTGAGGTAATAAACATTATTTATTCCTCACCCCACAGTTTAGCTAACAAAAAAAACGATAAAATGTTCAATTTCAAGAATATCCAAACGCTCAATTCGCAAATCTCGTATCTTTGTCAAAAATCAAAGATTTATGTTTAAAACCACTTTAGATAAATTCAGAGTTGTAGCCTTTTTAGAAGGCTGTTCGTTTATACTTTTCGGAATCACGATGCCTCTCAAGTATATGTTGGGTTTTCCTAAACCAAACTATTTTGTGGGTATGGCCCACGGTGTGCTTTTTATTGCCTATGTTGTGCTTTTGGCTTTGGTAGTTATTCAATACAAATGGCCGATGAAGAAAGCTATTTTGGCATTTTTGGCCTCTTTTGTGCCTTTCGGTACATTTTATGCCGATAAAAAACTATTCAGAGAATAAATATTCTCCGACAAAAAAGTAGTCTTCTCCTCAATATTTGTCGAATTCTCGTTCGAAATCTTTTAATTTACACCCAAATTAAAGACAGATGAAAGACCAAACTCGCCAAATATTGATTCACATATCAGCCATCATTGGCTTTTTATCATTGGCGTTTATTCCATTTTTTCAAGGGAAATCCAATGAGCTTTTCAACCCTTTGGCGGGTCGAGAGTTTTTTGGCTACGGTTTACTGATCATTATTTTTTACTTCAATTATTGTGTTCTCGTTCCAAGATTATATTTTTCAAAAAGATACGTTCTTTACTTTTTCGCTATCATTTTTGTTTATTTGGCATTTAGGCAGTCAGGGAGTTTTATCATTGAGCAAAATGAATTTTTGAATCGTTCGCCGCATCAGATGGTTGGTAAATCAATGCCACCTCCACCACCAATGTTTGAGTCTGGAGAAAGACCTACTCCGCCCCCGCACGAGCATCAACCCGAAGGCGATGTATTTATTGATGTCAATCAGAAAATATTTCCGTTTTTGGTGGTGATTTTTTTCTCGTTGATTTTACGAGTAAGTAGCCGTTGGCGAGAAACCGAACGTGAAAAAATGAACGCCGAATTATCTTATCTAAAGGCCCAAATCAACCCTCATTTTTTGTTCAATACGCTCAATAGTATCTATTCGTTGGCCATCATGAAATCCGACGAAACGCCTACGGCAGTTGTGAAACTTTCGGGCATGATGCGGTATGTTTTGAGCGAAGCCACGACCGATTTTGTTTCGCTCGAAAAAGAAATTGTTTACATAAAAAACTATATAGATTTACAGAAAATCCGCTTTGGAGAATCAATTTCGCTCGATTTTTCAATAAACGGTATAACCAATGGCAAACAAATTGCTCCGTTGATTCTGATTTCGTTTATAGAAAATGCCTTCAAGCATGGCATCAATGCCGAAGAAGATTCGGTCATAAAAATTAAAATTGATATTACTGCCGAAGAGTTGTTTTTGAATGTTTTTAATAAGAAAGTGGCCGTGCATATTTCGGAAGAAAACAAAAGTGGTTTGGGCGTAGAAAATACCCGCAATCGCCTCGAATTACTCTATCCGAAACGTCACAAATTATCAATTTTCGATACAGAAAAAGATTATTTGGTAGAACTTTCGATTGTTTTGTAAGCGTTTGTGGCACGCTGTGCGTGTCACGGATAAAGTTTGTACCTTCTATTTTAATGAATTCATTTTAATACCCGTGACACGCACCGCGTGCCACGAGAAATGTATAATCAATGATAAAAGCCATTGCCATCGACGACGAACTTCTTGCTTTGAAAGTGATAGAAAGTTTCTGTGCGAAAGTTGATTTTATCAGCTTAGAAAAGACCTTTCATAAGCCCAAAGAAGCCCTCAGATATTTGGAAGAATATCCAGTTGATTTACTTTTTCTGGACATTAATATGCCATCCATGACGGGCATTGAGTTGTTTCGCAGTGTTACACAAAGCACAATGGTTATTTTTACGACTGCGTATAGCGAATATGCTGTTGAAGGTTTTAATCTGAATGCGATTGATTATCTGCTAAAACCATTTACATTCGAGCGTTTCCTGCAAGGTGCCAACAAAGCCCACGAGTATTTCAAGATTCAGCAACCAAACGATGCCGAAACACCTTCTTATTTATACATAAGAGCCGATTATCGTTTGCATAAAATTCCGCTGAATGATATTCTGTTTATTGAAGGTTTAGACGATTATTTGAAAATTCATATCGCTGGAACGAAGCAAGACGTTGCCCGGCCAGACGTGGCCCGACCAATAGTAGCTCGAATGACTATGAAAAACATGCTCGAAAAACTTCCTGCAAAAGATTTCATGCGAGTGCATCGGTCATTTATTGTGCCTTTTGCTCGAATTGAAAATGTGCGAAATAAAATCATTACAATTGGCGAAGAAGAAATTCCGATTGGTGTGAGTTACGAAAAGACTTTCTTTGAAAATTTTGGAAAATAATTTCTTTTGCTCTGCTAAGTCTCCGACTTCGTAGCAGTGTTGGCTGTTCTCTGAACAGCAGTTACGTCGTTCTAAGAACGACATTCACCCCTACGAAGTCAGAGACTTCGCAGAACAGTAGATTTTATAAATTACTTTATATAAGACGCTTAAAGATTTGACAAGTTGAAAACTTGTCTTACTATGCTATGACACAAAACGAAGCAAAAATTTTTCTTTCAGCAAAAAGAAATAAAACCGAGTTATCTTGGTTTCGCAGTTTTCATTCGTTCAATTTTGGTAATTTTCAAGACCCCGATAAAGAGCATATCGGAAAACTAAGAGTTTTCAATGATAATACCTTGGCGGCTGGTAGTGGCATGAAAATGCAAGTTGAAAAACCAACCGAAGTCTTGATTTTGCCCTTGGTTGGCGGTATCGAATTTAAGAATAGTGCTGGTTATCATGATTTTTTGGAGGCAGGAAAAGTACAAGTTTTTTCGGCCGATGCAAGCATGGAATATGAAGTACTGAATCCTTATGAAAGCGAACTAATAAATTACCTTGAAATTTGGATTGAGAAAGAAAAAACTGTCAGAACATCAACGATTTCGGTTGATATTGACATCGAAAAACGCAATGAACTCCTACCGATTTTTTCATCAGTTCATAATGATGCTTTTGGCTATTTTGGGAAGTACGATGGCCGAGAAGAAGGTGTTTTTCAAGTGAAAAATGCCGGAAATTACCTTTATGTTTTTGTGATTGAAGGAGCGTTTGAGGTGGATAATAAACTCATGGAAACTCGTGATGGTTTGGCCATTTGGAATGCCGATGAGATTGAGTTTGAAGCACTTTCAAACGATGCCATGCTTTTGATTTTTGAGATGCCCGCTTAGTTTACCGCAGAAATCCCCCTCTTTACCTCATACTTCAGATGATGAACAACTTTTATAATTAAACTTGCGTCTGTAAGTTAAACAAAGGCAGTTTTCTAATACAAAGTTTAGGGTATTCGCTCAAAACATTATCTAATAAATTCTATAATATCATGAAAAGAGAAGATTTTATCAAAAGAGGCTTAGGCTCATTGGGTTTATTTGCTGTTATTCCAGCATTAAGTTCTTGCTCGAAAGATGAAGTGGTTGCTGATACAACAACTACAACAACTACTGGTACAACTATTAGTTCTGATCCGACCGCTACACCTTCGAGCTGCTCAGTAACAAACTCCGAGACAGAAGGTCCTTTTCCTACAAAGTCGCCTGCTTCTTATGCAATTAATAATATTGTTTCTGATCGCCAAGGCACTCCGCTTACGATCAAGATTTATATTCGAAATGTGAATGCCAGTTGTGCCGTAATCAAAGGAGCAATTGTTGATATTTGGCATTGCGATGCCGCCGGAAATTACTCACAGTACGGTGGCACTCAGATGCAGTCAACCAATTATACGTCGGTGAATTTCTTGCGTGGTCGTCAAACAACCGATACCAATGGTATGGCCGCTTGGACAAGTATTTACCCAGGTTGGTATTCGAGCCGAGCACCGCATATCCATGTACACGTGTATAATAGCTCTGGTACTTCGTTGCTTGTTACACAAATAGCTTTCCCAGAAGATGTGAGCAAAGTAGTTTATGCACAAGGCGTGTATGCAAGTAAAGGCCAAGCCGATACTACTAATGCCAGAGATAATGTATTTGGGGATGGTGTAGCCAACGAAATGTCAACTGTCACTGGCAGCGTTTCGGCAGGTTATGTGCTTACACACACGATTTACGTAAAAGGTTAATTTGATTTTGATTAGTAATAAAGAGTTTAGAGTGATGGAGATGTTTATATCTTCATCATTTCTTTTTATAATTGTATCTGGTTGTACCATTTTGCACAAGTAACCGCACGGGTGGTTCCGCATTTTTCAAATAGCTGATAATAAAATGGCAAAAGCACAAATAAGACTCGCTTTCAGAATAGTAATCAAAAAAGATTCGCAATCTCGTTGGGAAAAATACGTTTGGGATAGTACTTATCAAGAGTTTTTGATGCAATCGCAGCTATACAATGATGCAGAAAATCCGTGGACGACTTTCAAACAATTATTGAGTAGAAATGAAAAAGCCGAACAGCTACATTTTTTGGTAAGCATGGCGGCTCACCCGTATCTTTTGCAGTGGAAGGGACTAACTTACCCAATGCCCGATGTGCTGGGGAATAATTATTTGCCTTTCCAAAACTACCAGCTTGATATTATTGACTCAAGCGTAAAAGATAAAAATACCCACGAAATAGGTATTACATTCTATTCGCCTTTGTTGACGTTGGTTGATATTATTGAAGGACATTATTTGGTTTCTACCAACGGAAATATCTATGAGGGGGTAGAAACCACGATGTATAAAATGCAACCACGCCTTTCGATAGTTTATTACAAACCGATTGAGTAGATTAAGGCTTGCTTTGGCTAACTAGCTTACTGTCAGGTCTTTTGCTCGAAATACCCATTGGTAAATCTTTGATTTCTTTCTTTTTGAAGATAGTATTGAAACTGCGAGTATGCTGTAAACTCACGCCATTGACCGATACGTTGCTATTGAAATTGTAGTAATAATTCGGCACACTTCGGCTGTAAGCCTTCAATCTCCACGAACCATCTTGGCTTAGTAGCCATTCTACTTCGCCACCGTAAAAATAGTTGTTAGTTGTTTGGCCTTCGTTTTGAAGAATGGTATTATTCAGACTTACCTTGATATTATTTCCGAATTTATACGAGAAATTAAGTTGTGTATTGTTGATCAGACTTTGGCGGAGATTATTTAAGTTTCCTTTGCCAAACTGCACCGCAACTTCCAAATTAGGGTCAATTTTTGAAGCAATATTTCCGAGTTGGTTCGTCAAGATTCCGCTCACATTATCTAGTATTAGTTGTGTATCAAGGGCATCTCTGAAGCTATTATCATTGAAAAGTCGGTTGAGTGCGGTGATACCCACAAAGTTATTGTTGCGTAATTGTTCGTCGTCGTGGAGGCGTTGTTCAAAAGCAATCACCTGTGGTTGTAGACTGAGTGGAATTCTACGTTGATTAAATTTAATATCAAATTTTGTGTTTGGTTGCATCAATTTTCCTGTGAGCATGATAGATGCTTCAACCGGATATAAGGTATTTAATTCTGACGAATTAGTTGAGGTACTGCTTACTATTCCGTTCAATGATACATTAGCGGTATAACTCGCACCGATGTTAATATCGGCATCGTAAGGGTCTCCAGTCCACAAAATCCTGCTACCTTCCGAAATATCAAATTTTCTTAGTTTTGAGATATTCTGTAAGCTAAAATCATATTTACCACTCTTAATTGTATAAGGCCCCGACATCGTGAAACCGCCACGAGTATCATATTCGATGCTAATATTGCCGTTTCCGATGGCATTGAGTTGGTCTTGATTGGTGCGGTCAAAGATTACGATACATTCGGCATCGGGCGTTATTGTGAAATTGAAAGCCATTTTTAGTCCGCCTTCGGTTCTTATAACGGTGTCTTTCTTTACCACTTTGTCTGAATTTTTCTGCGTGTTTTTACTCACAAACGTAATGCCTTGTTCTTCGGTATTTACGGTTGTTTCGCCATCAAGCGGAATTGTAATTTTTGTGCCTTTTTTGCTCGTCAGGTTGGCCGAAATATTCACATTATTCAAATCACCCGTAATGTGCAAATCGCCAGTCGTGATGCCCGTTCCGTAGAAATCTTCGTTGTCTCTGATGCCAGTATTCATGATTTTAAAACCATCACGACCTTTCATGTAAGCATGAATACCCAACATGAAATTTCCACCACCACCGTTAAAAATACCCCCCTCTAACTCCGCAATATTACCATTTTGGGCGGCATCTCTCACCTTAAAGCCTTTGGCGGCAACGAACCCTTCTTCATTAAAATTCAATTGGTCGTCAAAATACAAATAAGAGTTTAGGGCATTGATACGTAAAACTCCTTTCTCGAAATCCACTCCACCTCTAATAATTGGGTCATTTGCTGTTCCTCTTACGGTAAGTGTACCGCTCGCATAACCACCAATATTCGAGAAAATATCATCGACAAACGATTCAAAAATCTCCAAATTGGTTTTCTTCAAAGTGGCTTTTAGGTTGAGTGGGTTGCGGTCGTCTTTCGGGTCGTAGGTTCCTGAAACTCTAAAAATTTCGTTATTAATTCTGATAATATTTCCGTTGATATTGAGCCGCTGTTTCAGGTTATCCCAAAGGGCTTCGCTTGAAATCGTACCTATCAAAATATTCTTGTAAATCAATTCGTCGATGCCGAAACTACTCGTCACGATGGCGTCATCATAAATATCTCGCATCGTAAGTTTGCCATTTACGATTCCTTTAAGGTCGAGGTCAGAAAGAGGCTTAAGGGTTTGTAAATCGAAATCTCGAATATCAATAAACGATTCAACCGTAGAGTCGGGCGAAAACGAACCATTCAATGAAATGCTTTGGTTTTGGTTCGATAACGCCACATCTTGGAAACAAATATCATCGTTTTGGATATTAATTAAGTTATTTTTACCCAACATCCATTGGCTGCCCAGAAGGTCGAGTTTGGTGTTTTTGGGGTTGAAAGTAATATCAAAACCTTCTGATAAAAATGCCAATTTGCCAAAAATCTGGGCTTTGTTTGAGCTGTTTTGTTGTTTGATTCGCCCGTCAAATTCAATCACATTTCCTTGTCCCCACATTCCTGTCACTTCAATCTTTTCGGTTGGGGTCATATCTCCCAATTTTTGAGTAGCCGAATTGAAAATCAAGGAGGTCAAAATCTTTGGAGAAGTGGCTTCTTTGGAAGTATTAAAATCAAGGTCGTTGCCATAAAAAGCCAAAGTTCCGTATCGAAGCGTGTCAATTTTTCCTGCTAAAGATAACTCAGCCGTATTTCTGATATTCAGATTTCCACTTAATTCTGTGCCATGCGAAACATAAACATCGGGGTAGAAATAAGCAAAAAATGGGTCGGATTTCTTGAAAGTAACTTTATAATCTAACTGATATTTATTCGCCACATCGGCATACGGCAACTGTGCGTAATAATCAAGGCGAGTTTGCTCTTTATCGTAGAAATATTGGGTATATTCTTTCGATAAACGAGTGACATCAGCGATGACTTTGCTCGGTGTAAATTTCCCCGAAATATCAACATTGAAAAACTCAGATAGCAAACTTATTTTTCGAGAATTATCTGATAACTCGGAAGTAACAAAAAGCGAGTCGATACCCAATTGGCGTTTGTCATACTGCAAAACTGTATTCAATAATTTTGCTTCACCGAGCCAATTATCCAATTCGTTTCCTTGAAAATTGAGGTTGATTTCGGAGCGAAGTTTTACATCGTTTTTCGAGTAACCGAGTGGCCGAAGATTAGCATTTTGTACAACTCCGTGAATATCAAATTTATTCAATGCCTTTGCAAAATCTACTTTTCCGCTCACATTGAAGGCCAAGTTTGTGTCTTTTACGCTTACTTTTCCATCAAAAAGCGACTGGCTCATCTTTCCATCGACATAAATATTTTTGAAGTCGTAGCCATTGAACCAAATGCGGTCAACTTTTCCATCGAAATCAAGGGCGGCATCTTTGATAGTAAAACCTTTACCTTTGATTTTTCCAGCAAATGAGAGTTTTTGTAAGTATTCAGATTCTTCAACAAATTGTCCTAAATCAAAATTTTCAACGCTAAGTGAGCCATCGTAAGTTGGCAAAGCACCGTTGTTTGGTAATTTCATTTTGATTTTTCCTGCTACATTGCCCATCGCCGATTTTACGTAAGCATCGGTTTCAAAATCGTTATAAACACCTTTGAAATTTCCTGCAAAATTAACTACGCCAAATTTGTGCACTTGCGAATAATAAAGCGAGTCGCCCACGTACTGGTGAGCATCTTCGGCATCAATTTGGCTGAGTTTCCAGTTTAAATCCATGTCGGCTTTATACAGATCGGGCAAATGCTTGAAGGCAATATCGCCATCGAGGAAGCTATTTTTACCAAATTTTAGGTTAAAACCTTTCACTTTAAAATCATGCACCGTTCCTTTGAAATCGCCATTGAGTAGATAATTTTCTCGATAAGCGTACATATCGGTTGCGAATCGGCCGAGGTCTTGAGCGTCGATTTCACAATCTTTCAAATTGCCAATCATTACCACTTTTTCGTTGAAATCGCCAAAATCTCGTGGACTGTCATAATTGAAGACAACCGAATTTCGGAGGGTTGAATTATTGATTTTTGCATACAAATCATTCAACCGCATTGATTTACGCGAATAGAAGAAATTGGTGTTTAATTGCTTGATTGTGAGGTCACTACGGCGTTCGATTCCCTGCATGTTTTTCAAACCGAACGTAATCGTATCGCCCATGATGAAGAAATTCTTGATGTTTCCGTGTAAGTTATTGACCGTGAAGTTATTATAATCAAATTCCTCTTTCGGGAAACGTGCTTCTTCTGGGTCGGCCAACGTGAAAGTACCATCTTGAATATAGGCTTCATCAATCGTAAACGGTGTATTGTGCTCTCCTTTTAGTCGGTGAGTAGTATCGCTCGGAGCCGTCAATTCTTCGATTTTGGCAATCCATTTATCAATATTCAGATCGCCGTCGGGTTCGTAAATAAGTTTTACTCTTGGATTACGAATCATCACGTAATCGAGGTTATTATCGAAAGTCAGAATCTTTTCCCAACTGAAATCAAAATTGGTTTTGCAGTTGACATAAAGCTCTTTCACGAAAATCATTTCACGGTTTTTGTGGTCATAAATCGTGATGTTTTCGAGTGTAATCTCATCGAACCAAGTCATTCGGGCTTTTTCGATGGTTACTTTTGAGCCCAATTTTTGGGATAATAACTCAGTAGCTTTTTGTAAAGTAGTGGTCTGAAATTGCGGTAATTGCATGGCGTAAAATACCAATCCAAAACCCAATAATAATTGCAGCAGAATCGTTGTGATAGCTCGTTTTGAGTAATAGCCCCAAACCAAGCTACCCAATAAAAGAACGATCAGAATAAGTAAAGTTTTGGGTACGGGTGTAAACACTAACAAGCCACTCATCATCGCAACAACGATGAGAGAAATAAGCGTGAGAGTGATTATTTTTATAACTTTACCCATTTGGTAGAGCAAGTTTCTAACTTGCTTCGTTTCAATTTATTTAAGCACAATTCGGAGAATTGTGTTACAAATAGTACTAATTTTGTGTTTTATTTCAAAAAATTAGGTTTATGGACTGCTGTCTGTTGACTCTGGACTAATGAATATTTTAGCAATCGAATCTTCGTGCGACGATACGTCGGCCGCTGTTATTTCTAACGGTAAAATCTGCTCCAACATTGTAGCTGGGCAGCTAATTCATGAGCTTTATGGAGGCGTTGTACCTGAACTTGCCTCTCGAGCTCATCAACAACACATCGTTAGGGTGGTTGATAAGGCCATACAAGATGCGAAGATAACAAAAAAAGACCTAAATGCCATAGCATTTACGCGTGGGCCGGGCCTTTTGGGCTCTTTGTTGGTCGGAACATCGTTTGCAAAAGCAATGGCTTTAGCTCTCGAAATTCCCTTGATTGAGGTCAATCACATGCAAGCTCACGTGCTGGCTCACTTCATTGACGAACCCCGTCCAGCCTTTCCGTTTTTGTGTTTGACCGTCAGTGGCGGACACACCCAGATTGTACTTATCAAAGACCATGCTACAATGGAAGTTTTGGGCGAAACACAAGACGATGCCGTTGGTGAAGCATTCGATAAAACCGCAAAACTGCTCGGTCTTCCTTATCCTGGTGGGCCGCTGGTAGATAAACACGCCAAGTTGGGAAATCCGTTGGCGTATGAATTTCCGCTCGCTGAAATGCCACAGTATAACTTTTCGTTTAGCGGAATAAAAACTTCGATTTTGTACTTTTTGAAGAAGAAAGTTGCCGAAAACCCAAACTTTGTTGCCGAAAACTTAAATGATATTTGTGCCAGTGTGCAGCATACTTTGGTGAGAATGGTGCTGCAAAAACTACGCCGTGCGGCACGTGAACTGAATATCAAAGAGGTGGCAATTGCGGGTGGAGTTTCGGCCAATTCGGGACTAAGAAAAACTTTGCACGAAATGGGTGAAAAGGAAGGTTGGAATGTGTATATCCCTGATTTTCAGTACTGTACCGATAACGCAGGTATGATTGCCATGGCGGCCCATTTCAAATACCTAAAAGGTGATTTTTCGAGCCAAGAGGTTAGTCCACTGCCTAGAATGGAGTGGGGGTGATACTGCTTAAACCTGTAAGGTTTTTCAAACCTTGCAGGTTTTGTAAAAACTTAAAAACTTCTCAAATCATTGATATAAGCCACGCCACCCAATGCACGCATTTGACGAGCAATATTGGCCGTACGGCGGTTGACATAAGGCCCAGGTTTAGCGGCCGACCACTTAATTGGACTCGGCAAAACGGCCGCAATTCGTGCAGCTTGCTGACGAGTTAGGTTTTTAGCATTTGTATTGAAATATCTTTTCGAGGCTTCTTCAACGCCAAAAGTCATGCTTCCCATTTCGGCTACGTTGAGATAAACTTCCAAGATTCGTTCTTTTCCCCAAATCAACTCTATCAAAACCGTGAAATAAACTTCAAATATTTTTCGGATATAACTTCTTGACTGCCAGAGAAATACGTTTTTGGCGACTTGCTGTGAGAGCGTACTTGCACCACGCAATTTTTTGCCTTTGAGGTTTTTGCTAAATGCATTGCTCATGGCTTCAAAATCGAAACCGTTGTGGTCGGGGAAAAGTTGGTCTTCGGCAGCTACCACGGCCAAAGGTGCTTCTTTCGACATATTGGCGTATGATACCCAATCGTAATAGATTTCGCTATCTCGGCCATCGGCTATGGCTTCCATTTTGCGAGCAATCATAGTTGAGGTGACGGGTACTGGTACGAATTTGTATAGTACAACCAATCCAATCGAAAAGGCAAAAAAGTAGAGCGTTATTTTTATAGCCCAATGTTTCAGTTTACTTTTCCAATTGCTCGATTGCTTTTTTGGTGCTGTTTCTGGTGCTTTTGTATTTTTGGTGCGAAATGTATTCTTTCCGCCTCTTGGGTCGTTTGCCATAGCTTTGGTTAGTAATTTACTACAAAAGTCGGAAAGAATTTTGTTTCAAACAAACCATTTACCTTGTGCAATCAACTTTGTTTTTCCACCAACTTTCAAACTGAAACCTTGTTTTTCGTTTAATTCACCCTTGATTTGGATAAGTGAAGGCCGACCCATCTCGTAGCCTTGCTCTACTCGGTAGCTGATTTTGTTTGCTTCGTATTTGAGCAGATAGGCGAGTAAGCACGAGTTGGCACTGCCTGTGGCAGCATCTTCTACAATTTTTTCATTTTCGTAGCAAAACATTCGTGCATGAAGCTGATTTTCAGCCTTTTCGGTTTCACGAGTGAATGCAAAAAATGCCGTTGTGAGCTCATCGGGAGCGTTAGTTTTGTATAGATGATTTTCAAGCAACCAGTTTTTTACTTGCTCATCGTTGAACCTAATGCGTTGAATAGCATCGAGGTTTTTCAAAGGAAGTATTAGATAAGGAAGCCCCGTTGAAACAACTTCGATAGGAGACGTTTCGTCAATATCTTCTGGTTTTAAACCAAACAAATTTGCGATTTCTGAATTAAAATTCTTACCGAAAACAGGATTGTTTATTTCCAGCCAAAGGGTTTCATTTTCTTTGATTACTGGTACTTGTCCGATTTTTAGATTGAGTATAATGCTTTGTTTATCAATATTTTGAGGAGAATTGAGCAAAACAAAAGCTGTTCCCAAAGTTGGATGTCCTGCAAACGGAACTTCATATTCGGGCGTGAAAATTTTTACATCAAAACCGCCATTTTTTTCTTCGTCAGCAATGATAAAAGTAGTTTCTTGAAAATTGATTTCACGTGCAATCTTGAGCATCATTTCATCGCTCAAGCCATCGGCATTTTCAAAAACAGCGAGTTGATTTCCTTGATATTTTTCTTCGGCAAAAACATCAACAATATGAAAATTGAGAATCATAAAAAACAAGTTTATTTTACCGAAATCTTACGGATTCGGTTGTAATCTGATACATAGATATTGCCTTTTGAGTCAACAGCAATGCCCGAAGGATAAGTAAACAAAGCATCTTTTCCATCGCCATCTTTGTAACCTTCGGTTAGTCCGCCTGCAATGGTTGTTACTTTTTTATCTAAATCAATTTTTCGGATTCTATGTCCTAAACCCATATTGTTTTCAATAAAGTAAATGACACCTGTTTTATCAACGCAAAGCCCCGAAACGTCTCCGAGATAGGCTTTTGGCAGTGTTCCATCACCGTAATTAAAGACTTTTGGATTGTTGACAGATGTTTCTCCTTTCAGAAACTTGATACTTTTGTCGGCTGAAACTATCTTGATTGGCCCATCAAATGTACTTTCAAAGAACCCCGAAAGCATATAAAAATTATCGTTTTTATCGACCGAAACAATATTTCCATCGAGTTGCGTAGCAGCAGCTTCTACGTTTTTCATCCAATCTTTGTCCAAAACAAGGCTTGGAGATAATTTACTGAGCGAACTACTGTTAAAGAAAAAGTAATCGCCTTTGGTATTTTTAAACACCGTACTGGTACGCATAACATCAATAGCTTTGGGGTCAACGACAAAATCTTTTAGACCATTTTTCTCAGAATAGGTCTTGCAAAGCCAAGCATTTCGAGGATAGATTGTCGAGATAACTACTTCGTCATCCGCTCCTATATGAACTCGATGCGGGGCCGAATCGAATGGTGATGCTTTTGAGTTAATGGTCGAAACTACACCGCTCGGACTGATAACTCTTACGGCATAATTTCCAGCCTCGGCAATGTAGAGATTATCTTTACTATCGATGGCCAGTCCTACGGGGTCGTCAAATAAGGCTTCGGTGAGTTTTCCATCGGTTTTTCCAGTTTGTTCTTTGCCTGCGTAGGTTGTTACGGTATAAGTAGTTTCTTTGGGAGTGATTGTTGTTTCGTCGGTTGCCTGTTTCGAACAAGCCAGTAGTGATGCAGCGAGTAATAGTGCGGAAAATTGTTTTATCATTGTGCTAAGTTTTTGGCAAAATAACACAAAAAAATAGCTGATTCAAATGCGGTAGTTAATAAAATCAAAAAGCAGGTTGTCGTTTACAATCACAACCTGCTTTTTGATTGAAAATATTTTTAAAGAACTATTTTTTATAGGCAATGCGGTAGATTGTTCCGCCTAAATCATCACTTACATACAGAGCACCGTCGGGGCCTTGTGCCAATCCGCACGGGCGATGTTGTATCGGGCCAGTTGGTTTTACGAGGTCAGTTCCTGCGAAATTATCAGCAAATATTTCCCATTTTCCTGAAGGTTTATTATTGACGAAAGGCACAAAAGCCACCAAATAACCTTTCTTTAATTCGGGAGATTGACCATGAAATGCAATGAAAGCCCCATTGCGATATTTGGCAGGAAACATTTTTCCAGTATAAAAAAGCAAATCGTTTGGCCCTAAGTGTGCTGGAAATGCCACAATCGGATTAATGGCTTTTTCGCCACCTGTTTTTTTGCCGTCTCCGCCATATTCGGGAGCAACGATTTTTTTCTTCTGAAATTGGTCATAGTAAACATACGGCCAGCCAGCATCATCTCCCTGGTGAAGTTCGTAAAGTGTTTCGGCGGGTAACTCGGCACTTTGCTGTGGCGTATAAAATTGCGGATAAAAATCATGGAACTGTCCACGACCGTGTACGGTTGCAAAAAGCGAGTTAGTTTTCGAATTCCATGCCGTTCCGACCGCATTTTTTAAACCAGTTGCGTAGCGAATTCCATCCGAAAATGTTTGGTTCATTTTCTCGGCATTGAATTTCCAAATTCCGCCCGCTGAGTCCAGAATCGAGCAAGGCATAATGCCTTTACCAGAGCCTTTTTCACGGCAAGGGTCATTGTAAGAACCTACGGTTACGTAAATATTATTGGCGTTATCAAGCACGAAAGGTTTGGCATTATCACGGCCTTTATCGACCAATCCATCAACGATTTTTTCTGGA
Organism: Emticicia sp.; assembly: GCF_049241225.1. NCBI lineage: Bacteria > Pseudomonadati > Bacteroidota > Cytophagia > Cytophagales > Leadbetterellaceae > Emticicia > Emticicia sp. The sequence continues at coordinate 7,257 of NZ_JBMLRC010000369.1, read as the reverse complement.
TTTTCGGGGTCGATTATTTCTTCATTTGCATTTAGTTTATATCTTAAAACACCCGTATTCGATGAAGCATACAAATATCCATTTTTGATGGTGATGCCAGTGCCTGGATAATTTCCGAAGTATTTGGTTTCGTCAATTACGCCATCTTTGTTGGTGTCTCGCATAAGCAAAATGCCTTTGCCGTCTTTGAGCTTTGATAGTTTAGCGTAAACGTCACCATTTTTTGAAACCGTAATGTGGCGAGTTGAGCCCAATTCAGAGCCAAGAATGGTTGCCGAAAATCCAGCGGGAAGTTTGATAGCGTCGGCCGCTGTGGGTTTCTTGACGGGTGGTTCGGGAAGGTTTTTGTAAGAAAATAGGCCAATAACACCTACCAGACTTGCAAGTGCGTAGCTTGAACGAACAAATGATTGTTTCATTGATGAACGAAAGGTTAGAGAGGTTGAATTTTTCTCTAAAATTACGACAACTTTTGGTTGTTCAACTATTTCTTTCCAAATATTCGTTGGAATGGCCTTACGTTTTGCCCCACAAAATCTTTCGGAAAATGCTCGTCGTCGGGTAGTCCGACTGGCAGATTTTCATCATCCGATGGCCAATAATTTGTTCCGAAAAGATAGTCCCAAATACTTAATGTTATACCATAATTGAAGCCATTTGGGTGGCTTTCGGGCATATATTTGGCGTGGTGCCAAAGGTGCATTTGTGGGCCATTGAGCAAATATTTGAGCGGACCAAGATTGATTTTCAAGTTTGCGTGTCCGAGCTGACCCGTGACGAGCGTGAAGATATGGACAATAAAAAAATCAGTCAGACCAACTCCCACCATCGCCAGCGGAATGTATTCGAGGCTACGATAAATGACGTTTTCCATCCAGTGGTAGCGTAGGAGTGCAGCGAAGCCCATTTCTTCGGTGCTGTGGTGCACTTTATGGAATTCCCACATCCAGCCAACGTTATGCAAAAGGCGGTGAATGGCCCACTGCATGAAATCTCGCATGACAAAAATGATGAGGATTTTCGACCAAAAAGGTAGTTGTTCGATATTGATTGCTACAATATTAGTTATACCAAAAAGTCCGAGAAAATCTTTGAAAGCCTGCACGCCTACCATCGAAAGAGCATTGTAGGCAATGAGCGAAAAAAGAAAATAATTCCACAATAAATAAAAAGCATCCAGCCAAAAATGCTCACGAATCAGAGGCTGGTTTTTTCGCCACGGAAACATAATTTCGAGCACCCAAATAGCCAATGAAGCTCCAACCAACCAATAAAAATAGTTGTGCCAGCTTGGATTCAGCATTTCGTTGATGAAATAATTGAAATAGCCAGAATATGCTCCTTGAATGATTTTTAGATACTTTTCCATATTTCCTTAAACCACAAAAACAGACTTTTAGTTTTACGAATGTTGTATGAGATTTATCAGTTTTTTAAAGATAATCATAATCGTTTTTTACGAAGTGTTTAGTTCCTGTGTTTTCGATACTGCTCTGTAAGTTTTTAGTATATATAATTACAACTCAAATATAAAATTATTATTTTAGCGAACTTTACATAAGAGCAAAACCTATTATTGTTTTATGAATAAATTTCTAACTAAAATTTTATGGATAGTTTTACTGACAACATCCAACATATTTGCTCAAGAAGATATAAAAACTATTATAAGCAAAGGAGGTAATTTTGGTGAAATCAGTAAAAGGGCTGACAAGTTCTTTAAGGACAGCAGAAGAGATATTAAGACCAAAGATTCGTTCGATGAAACTTCGATGGACGAAGAATATTTCAAGTATATGCGTTGGCAAAGTTATTGGAAGAATAATTTGGATGAAAACGGGAATACAGCAAATGTTGCGGCTTATATTTTAGCAGCTATGGCCGAAACTGCCAACAAACCTAATCTTGGGCCTTTTCAGAATAGAACTTGGACTAATCTTTCTAATAGTAATTACATAATTGGTCAAATTGGTATGGGACGCACTACTTCTATTGCTTTTCACCCAACCGATGTGAATACCTTTTTTGTGGGAACTCCCTACGGCGGAATTTGGAAAACTACTGATGGTGGGCTAAACTATACACCAATGGGAGATAATTTGCCTTTGATGGCTGTTTCTTCGATTATAATCAATAAACTAAATCCTCAGATTATGTACATTGCCATCAGCGACCATGTTTGGTATGGCTCTCAGGGGATGGGGGTACTGAAGTCAGTCGATGGTGGACTCACCTGGAGCACCACAGCTCTAAAGTTTGATTTTAACGATAATGTCAGAATCTACTTTATGGAAGCCGACCCTAATAATCAGAATACGATTTTAGTTGCAACTGCTAATGGTATTTATCGTACAACAGATGGCTTTCTTACTGTGAACAAGGTTTCTACGCTTGATACCTATGATATTCATTATAAGGTTGGTAGTAGCAGTATTGCGTTTGCGGGTACGAATGATGGGAAATTTTTGAGAAGCACCGATGGAGGAGCCACTTTTACTGAAATAACTGATTTTGGCGACGGTGATGTGAAACTAGTCTTAGCCCCTTCGGATACTGATAAAGTTTATGCCCGTTTTGGAAATACATTTTGGGTATCAGTTAATGGTGGACTAACTTTTAGTACACAATATGCACTTGCCGAATCGAATGGAGTATATGCCTTTGACCCCGATAATGTCAATGTGATTGTGGGTGGTAATTTTGAGGTTTATCGCTCAAATGATGGTGGAGCAACAAAAAATGTAATTACTAATTGGTTGGGGAGTAATGGTTTACCTCTTATTCATGTTGACCAACGTAATGTTTTCACAAACCCTCTCAATACTGACGCTATTTATTTTTGTAATGATGGTGGAGTTTTTAAATATAATATTAACGCTGCCACTTGGCAAGATTTGAGTAATGGACTAAAAATTACTCAATATTATGATATAAGCGTGTCGCAGACAAATGCTAATATTATTTCGGGAGGCTCGCAAGATAACGGTAGTATGTACAGAAATGCGGCAGGAACTTGGCAAGCTTTTGCCAGCACTGGTGATGGAATGAATACAGAAATTGACCCAACCAACGAAAATATTAGGTATTGGGAATACCAGAATGGAGGCTTCAGAAGGTATGAAAATGGAAGTAGTGTCGGTGCAAGTCCACCAGGGAAAGATGGCACAGGTGCTTGGGAAACACCTTTTCAGATTGACCCAAGTAATACAAACAGAATTGTAATAGGCTATGATTTGATTTACGCCAGCAGTAATAGAGGTGTAAGTTGGACTGCCATCAGTGGAATACTGGGAAGTGGAGGAAATGTAGAACAATTGGCTATTGCCAAGATCAACTCGGAGCGTATCTATGTGACGAGAGGAACAACGCTTTTTGTGAAAAATACTACGGATAATAACTGGGTTACGAAAACAACACCAGCGACGAGTTCGATAAGTGATATAAAAGTTGACCCTACGAATTCGGAAACTATCTATATCACAAACCCTGGTTATACAAGCGGAAAAAAGGTTTTTAAATCAACCGATGCAGGTACAACTTGGACAAATATAAGTGGTAATTTACCTAATATCTCGGTGATGTCTATAGTTCCGTATGCTAATGTTTCGGGTGGAATGTTTGTCGGTACAAATATGGGTGTTTATTACCGAGATAATACATTAGACGATTGGTACGAATACGGTCATTTACCTCATACTGATGTACGAGACGTTGAAATCCAATATTCAAGCCAAAAGATAAGAATAGGTACGCATGGCCGTGGGGTAATAGAAGCTCCAATTAATATAACGACCTGTGTAGCTGGCGACCCCGATACCGACGGCGATGGCAAATGCAATATCGTAGATGTATGCCCAGTTATTCCAAACTCACAGTTTGGACAACCTTGTGATGATGGTGATGCAGGAACGACTGGGGAAATTTATGACAGAAATACTTGTAGTTGTACGGGCGGAATACCAACTCAAACTTATTGTGCTGCTGCTGGTTCGGCAGGTACAGGAGGAGACTATATTACACGAGTAAATTTAGGAAGTATTGATAATTATTCAGGACAAACGTTTTATAGCGATTTTAGAAGCGTTTCCACAACATTACGTGCCAATACAACATATTCACTAAAAACTACACTTAATTATGCGTTTACGGGAGATGCTTTTGATGCCTGGATTGATTTTAATAAAAACGGCACATTTGAAAACAGTGAGTTGATAGCAATGTCGGCTCTGACTCCAAATATGTTTTCGAGTACGAGCACAGGCACATTTACAGTACCAAATTTAAGTTCGTTTGGGGCAACAACCCTGAGAGTTAGAGCGAGGTACTTCGGAAGTGTAAATCCGTGTGGTAATATGTATGGTGAAGTAGAAGATTATACTATCTATTTGAAACCCGAGAACCCTTGTGAAGTAAACAAAGTAATTACGGGAGCTCAGTTCTTGTTAAGTGAAAACTATAATTATTTGGCGTCTAATAAAATCGTTACTGATAATACAACAGTCAATAATGGCTCAATGCTGGTCTTAGATGCCAAAAAATCAGTTGAACTCACAAAAGGTTTTGAGGTGAAAAGCGGGGCTGTTTTTCAAGCTAAGATTGGTGGCTGTAATTAAAGATTCGAGGAAATTAAATAGCTTCCCAAAGTTATTTGGGAAGCCATTTTTATTAAATCCAAGCCTGAAAAGCTTTCATTCGTCGGCGAGAGATATGTACTCTTCGGCCGTTGTTGAGTGTAAGCGAAAACTCATCGAGGTTGATGAGTTTCACAAACGTTTTATTAATCATTTCAGAGCGATTGAGTCTCATAAAAGATTGATTATCAGTTCGGTCTTCGTAGAATTTAAGGTTATAGCCTGAAAGCAATTTTTTACCGTCAGATAAATGAATAATCGTGTAGTTGCTATTTGATTCCATCAACATTATCTTCTTTTCTCGTGGAATCTTTTGAATTATTTTAGGTTGTTTCATGGCTATAAGATTTTACTTTTTTAGTTGCTTGATTTCTTTTTTCAAAGCATCAATTTCTTTTTGCTGTTGAATAGTGTAAAGCGTTAGTTCTTCTACTTTTTCGAGTAGCTTTGATACCATTGCATCCATTGCTACGCCTTTTTCTACAACTTCACTCGCTGACGGAACATTCGGTAAGTGGTTATTCTTGGCTATAAATTTTTCTACTTCTTTGAGTGACATCAATGGATAGTTTTTCTCAAAAACCCTATCCGACCATTGGTTTTCATTGGCATATTTTATCTTGAAAGAATTTAGTACAAATTGTCCTTCGTCGTCAAGTTCCAAGAAATTGCGGTCATTGATTTTATAAACGGGACTATTATAGGCCATTCGAGTATTAAAAACCCCTTTTACATCTAACCTATAACGTGGATTAGACAAGCCGATACCGACTTTCACGAGCGAGGTATCGCCCAAAACTAAGCCGTCACTTACCGAAACTTTGGCGTTGTAGCCAATGGCTGAGGCACGTTCGAGTGCATTTTGATTCACACCAACTCCACCAGCGTAACGACCAAAATAAGAACCTGATTGAGCAAAAGCTCCGAATGTTAAGAAAAACGAGAAAATGAAATATACTTTTTTCATAGTTATTAATGTTTATACAAATTTCACAATGTTAAAAATCTATTGAAATACCTATTTGGAGGTATTTTGATGGCTCTGCCAATAAAACCAACTTAACAGCAAAACAAAAGCGATAAATAAGGCATAAGCAAAAGCGTCGGGGTGTTGGGTATAAAAACTTTTCTTGGTTACAAGCAGCACCTCATTGGTTGAAATGTTTGGCGTAAACCACGGAATTTGACCATAAACTTTACCGAATGGGTCGATGAAGCACGAAAGACCACCGTTTGAACAACGAGCTACACTTCGGCGATTCTCGATGGCCCGAATCTTGGTCATGTTCAATAAAAACTTGGTTGCGGGTGTTTTGCCAAACCACGCATCGTTGTTCATGAGTGCAATGTACTCGGCTCCGCTATTCACTAATTTTGCTACTTTTTGTGGGTAGGTTTGTTCCCAGCAAATCGTTAGTGCAACATTAAAAATACTCCCTTCACTACTCAAATAATTGAAAATGTGAGGTTCGTTTCCGCCCACCAAAATACGATTTTGGAATGATGGGTAATCGCTCAAATAGGGCATGGTTTCCATAAATGGTAAGCCGTATTCCTTTTCATAAACCTTTATTTGGTCGGGCGTGATTTTCAGCGAATCCCACATCGTGGCCATTTGTGGCGTAAAAACTAATGACTTATTTTTATAGTTATTTCTCTGATTATCAATTATTTCCGAATAACCAACAGCCACCGAAGTTTGCCAACTCGAAATAGCATTTTTGGTGAATTGAAACAAACTCGAATCTTGAAACAAGGCCAGCGGAAAAGTTGCTTCGGGTAAAATCAGTATATCGGGGCTTTGCGTACGTACGGCTGAATCAGAAAGCGACACAATTTGCTCGAATGTCTGGTTCAATACCACCGAGTCGAGCGGTAGATAACTATCTATATTGGTCTGAATCAACGAGACTTTTGTTTGGGTATTAGCCGTTCCGATGGCACTTTTGGGCGAAATCTGAATTTTGAAAAAACTATACCCAAAAGCCAACAGTAAGCATCCAAACGTAAGAAAAAGGTACTTTTGGGTTCGGTAAACTATACTAAAAGTCAGCAAAACGTTGAGCATCATCACCCAAAAACTCAAACCCCAAAGCCCAGAAAAATCGGCTATTTGATTGAAATACTGCATGTTAGCTTGCGTATAACCCAAGTGCAAAACCTGCAAATTATGCGGAAGCGGTTGCGTAAGCCATTCGACCAAACTCCACAAAAAAGGTAGTAAAATGAGTGCTTTTTGCCAGCCAATTTTCTGCTGAATAAAAAAATGAATAACAAACGTAAGATTCAGAAACAAAAGCTGACTTAGCAGACAAACCAGAACCGCAATGGGTTTATAATAGCCCGTCCACCAAAAACCAATGACGATGGTGAAGCTATAAACTACCAATGTTTTGAGTAAGTATTTTCCAAACGAATTTTCGTTTTGGATAGACAATAAAAATGGTACAAAAGCCACCAATGCCAAGGGCCCTTGATGGAAATCAGAAAAACTGAGGTATGATAAACCCAACAGAATTCCCGAAAACCAAAAGAGGTGTTTTTGTATGTTGTTTGGCTTACTCATTGATGATTTTCCAGCTAAACTCAACGTTTGATTTTCCTTTTTGTAATTCTTTCACTTCAA
>NZ_JBMLRC010000368.1:0-12282 GCF_049241225.1 Emticicia sp. | reverse complement strand
GCTTGCAAACTACGCCAAACATGAAAGCATTATTACCCGAAAAAGAACGAGAGATTTCGAGCAATACATTAGCTCAAAGTATTCGAGATAAAATTGATAGAAATTTACTTAAACATAAAACAATGGAAGACCTCAGGAAATCCTTAGAAAAGGAAGGGGTAAAAATGTACCACAATCGAGGAGTAAGTTTTTTGGATACTAAGACTGCCGCAAAATTTAAAGGCTCTGATTTGGGTAGAGAATATTCATTGATGAATATTGAAAAACGATTAGAGCAGCAGCCAGAGAAAGAAAAAGCTGTAATACCCGAAAAAACGAAGGATATTGAAATAAAATCTTCACCAAAACTTGAAATGGATTGGGGAATGGGGTTGTGAAATTTATAAAATATTGAAAATTAACAACCTGATATAATGTACCTTCTCCTATTCAAAAATCTTGTGGGATGTAAAATATTTAATTCATATCAAACAAACTCTTGAGTAACCACTAATCTCATTCAGAAGTAAGTTTTTTGAATAGCACTTTTAGTTTTTTTCATTTCCACGGATTTATAATGGCGAAAAAGAAAGTCGTAAATGAGCAATTCGTGTAATCGTTGATTAGCTGGAATCAAGCGATTGAGAAGCATATGGATATGGCTCGATAATAAATTGGATAAACTAATATGTAATTGTTTTTGATGATGGCAGTTTAAAATTTTATCTACAATTGGCATAATATACACTGAATTTTGTTTTAAAACCGTCAGCATTTCTGTAAAGTGAAAATGAGTTAGCTCTTCATTTTCAATGTTCAAAATAGCTTCGATAACAGGTCGGTTTTCTCTATATTTTTTATCTACCTGCTGTTTTAAGGCTAAATCTATACCGAATTCCCGTCCAAAACTATTTTTTAAGGCATCCATTAAAGCCAATTTATCAAGTAAGTTTACCTGAAAACTACTTAAAAGGTCATCAACAGCTTTCATTCCCCATAACCAACGAATGTTTTCTCTTTCATCACCTTCGGTTGATTCTAAAAAAAATAGTATTGATTGACTATTAAAGAAAAACAGTTTTTCGGATAAGGTTATATTTTCAAAGCCGTAGCGTTCTAATTCTCGTGCATAGGTTTCGGTCTGAATTTTCCAGATATACTTTACCTCTTCGGCAGGTCGAATAAATTGATAGAATAATTGAATCACTTCACCAATTTTTGATGTATCGGGCAAATGAAAACGAACTCTTAGATGATTGTCGGGGTCAGAGTAACGAATAAAAAACCAAGAATCAATCAGTTTTTTTAGCAACAATTCATCAACCAAAGGTTTGATGTTTTCAAGCAAAATTTTGTCAGCGACTTTTACACCGCAATACAATTTAAAGTAAAGCCATTCTGAGCCGATAGAAAAGTCTCGTTGGATTTCATGTTCTTGTTTCTTTATTTTCGGAAATTGATAAACACTTTTCTCTCGAACTAATAAAGCTATAAACTGATTAACAAATCCTTCATTTTGCTTGTTTTTGATAACTTCGCCAGCTTTTTCGTGCAAAAACTCTTTCAATTGAAAACTCTCTCGATTCTTTATCGCATCATTGAACGCCTCTACACTCAATGGATTTTGCCAATCTATCAGAAGCTCATTATCTCCATCGGCAAGAAGCATAAAACGAGTAAAATTCAACCCTACCCCTGCCCCCATTCCAAATGAGAGAGAAGTTATATCTGTTCTCGTTAAATTCCATGATGCTGGCTCTATAATGGTATTTTTGTAAGTGATTCTTGGTAAAAACTTAAATTTATCAGCCAATGCTCTCCATTGAAAGCTAAAACTTGTGCGGAGATTTTGGTGCTGTAAATCACACAAAAATTGATAAACTGGCAGAGCGTTATAGCTGTAATTATGGGCATTACTTAGGCGTGGAATAACGATTTTATTAAGTCTTTTTGAATGCAAAATTATCTTTCCACTTTTTACTGAAACGTATAAATCTTGTAACAAAATCTGATTTTCGATGGGTAAAGAAGATTTTCCAAGAAAAGGGATTTCATATTTTCTAAAAACTGGGTGTAGTAAGATATTTCCAGTTCGGCTTTCAGGTAAATGTATGATTTCGGCAAAAATGATGTCAGGATTCTTGTTTTGTTCTATTTCGGCAATTTCTTTGGATATTGCCGAAATCTCATCATTTCCATGAGCGAATCTTCCGAGTAAATTGATACTGCTTGAACCGCTACAATTTTCTAAAAGTATTTTTTTGCCTTGTTTTTCGCTTTCTACTACACGAAACATTACAGACAGCGAAGGTGGTAAATCTGACCAATCGGCCTCAGGTAAGTCTTTTAAATCCTCTTCGCTTATTTCGATTGAAAATTGATTTTGCTCGTTGGCTGTTTTGAGCTTTTCAAAGAGAAAGCTTTCGATACCATTCCATGAAATATTTTTATCTTGCTGATTATCAGGCAATTTCAAGTTTTCAATCAAGGGGCTTAGTGTATTATGATTGCTATTTTCAAGATAACCAATACCTATTTCTGCATCTAAAACTTCGAGCAAGAACCTTTCTTGTTCTTCGTAGCGAGCAGAAAACCTTTTGGCAAAATTCTTTAAATTTTCTCTTTCTTTTTTAGGCGTTAATCGGTTCAAAACATTTAGGCTTGCTTCAATATCATTTTGCCAATTTGAAGCAATTTCCCTTTCAATATTTGTATTAAACAAATCAGTTTGGAAAAGTTTGTTTTCTTCAAAATGGATATTTAAAGTATTTATCTTTTCTTTAATTATCTGATAATCAAGCAATTTATTAAACTCATTTTGGTCTAAGCTTTCGATTAATGTTTCAATTTCTTTTAAATCGTTGGTGAGTTTTATTATGCTTTTATCTTCAATTTTTTCTAAAACATTGATGATTTGTTTAGTGAAAATATCTCCTGTGATACTTGGTTCTAAGTTATGCACCAATATTTGGGAAGCGATGAGTTGGTCAATGAAAGGCTGTGCTTCTTCGGTTGAAATTTCATCATCAATGATTATATGAATTAGGTCAGCATAGGTTGCTCCATTTTTAGATAATTGTAAAACTTTTTGAAGGTACTCACTATCAGTCACCGCACTAATTTGGTGCATACGTTTACCATCAATATACTGGTATTCGATGTAACGCAGTTCGTCACCAATTTGATAAATGCTTGTATTGGGGTAATAGGTAAGTTGTTCTTTTACAATAGGATTTTTGACTAATTCCTGTGCCAAAGCACAAGAAAAGTGCATATCGAAGCGGGTTTGACGTTTTTGTGATTGAAGAACGACATTGTTCTCTTTGCCCCATTCAAGCACCGAGCAAGCAGCAAACAAACCATAGGGTGTACAACGGCTCATCATTCGGCTGTAATATTTGCAGAGTGATACTACGAGTTTTTGCTCTTTTTTCTTTTCAAATACTTTTCCTGCAATCCAGTCTAAACTCATGCGATAAAGGTCTGGCGAAGCCAAATAAATGGCCTCTTGAAACCACGTTTCTGCACATATTTCTTTGAGTTTTGCTTCGGTGATATTTTCAGGTTTAAAGGGCAAAGCGGGTGTGCGAACGATGAGTTTTTTATGGAAGTGGTAGAGGGTTTGCATAGGTTAATGAGGTTTTCGAGCAAAGAAATAAATCAATCGCTTTTTTTCAATAACAGTATTTATTTCGATAGCAAAAGTTTTGGGTAAATCGGAGATATTATAAGGTTGAAAATGGACTTCTATTTCTATAAGATTATCATCTGTTTTTGTAATAGAAATAATTTTTGCCGAAAACGACTCTTGGTTTTTATCTTTTGTTTGAATGATGATAGAATCATTTTTCAATAAACATTGAGCTTTAGAAACAGGTATTTTAAAGCTTGTTTCGTAGTGATTTTGATTACGAAAAGCCATTGATTGAATAATTTGATAAGTGGGATACTCGATAATAAAACACATAAAAAAGAAAGTTAAAACCGCAAAAAGTAGCATCAAATTGCCATTTCTTACTATCCAACTGAATTTTTTGCCGAGTAATTCTTGTGTTTCAAAACTCAATAAACCTATGTCATCTTCTGTGGTATTATCTGTCATGTTCCTAATTCTAATTGATTTCTTACTAAATCATAATAGATTCCTTTTTTACTGACCAAATCATTATGCGAGCCAATTTCGGCGATTGTGCCTTTGTCTAATACCACAATTTGGTCAGCACTACGCACAGTACTTAAACGATGGGCAATAATGACAGCCGTTTTGTTTTTTAGATAATTTGAAAGATTGGATACTATTTCTTTCTCATTATTGGCATCTAAGGCACTGGTGGCCTCATCAAAAAACAGGTATTTGGGGTTTTTATAGATTGCTCTCGCAATCAAGATTCGTTGTTTTTGTCCAGTGCTTAGTCCAATGCCCCCTTTGCCAATTTTCATGTTGTAGGTATTGGGCAATTCATCAATAAAACCATGAATATTAGCTATTTTTGCTGCATTTATTAACTTTTCTTGGTCAATAGTTTCATCCCCCAAAGCAATATTTCGGGCAATTGTATCCGAAAAAATATAGCCTTCTTGCATCACAGTACCACAGTTTTCTCGCCAAATGTCCGTTCCTAAATCTTGAAATGGTATTTTATTGATAGTTATCGTTCCTTCATTTGGTTCATAAAACTTCAAAAGTAATTTCATCAAAGTTGTTTTACCACTTCCGCTTACGCCTACGATTGCGGTTACTTTGTTAGCAGGAATCACTAATGAAAGATTTGACAAAATCATGGGCGATTTTGAGTCTGAGATGTATTTGAACGAAACATTTTCTAAAATAATATCATCAATATTGAATGTGGAAATGTTTTTTGGGGATACTGTTTCTTCATTGGGCTTTGAATGAATTTCGTTGATTCGCTCAATACTTAAAAGTGCATCTTGGTAAAGCCTGATAAATTCTACTAAATCATGAATAGGTGAATTTAACTGTCCGATTATGTACGAAATCGAAAGCATCATACCAAGCGTTATCTCTTCATTGAGGACAAGTTTGGCCGCTAAAATCGTGATAAAAATATTTTTCAGTTCATTGATAAGCGACGAACCAAGTGTTTGTAATTGCTGAATATTGAGGCTTTTTATATTGATTTTATAGAGTTTTATCTGCAAATGCTCCCATTCCCAGCGTTTTTGACGCTCGGCATTGTGGAGTTTTATTTCTTGCATTCCATAAATCAATTCTAAGTTTTTATCCTGATTCATCGAAAGTTGCGTAAACTTTTTATAATCTAAATCGGCTCTTTTCTTTAAGAAAAAAATAACCCACACAAAATATAAAATACTTCCAATCAAGAAAACTAAGAAGATTTGTAGGCTGTAATAAATCAAAACACCCCCGAAAACTAAAAGATTGAGTGCTGAAAAAACGATATTAAGCGTACCACTCGTCAGGAATTTTTCGATACGTTGGTGGTCGTTGATATGTTGGAGTAAATCGCCAGTGAGTTTTACATCGAAAAAATTGATAGGCAATTTCATCAATTTGATGAAAAAATCGGTCAAAAGATGAATATTGATTCGACTACTTAGATGAGTCAGAATTTCATTTCGTAGCACTTCTACCAATATTCTGCCTACAAAAAGCACTAATTGCCCAATCAAAACCAAATAAATAAACGATAAATTATGTTGCCGAATACCCACATCAATGATGCTTTGGGTAAGAAACGGAAAAACCAATTGCAAAAAACTACCTATAAGCAGACCAACAAATAATTGAAAAAGAATGTATTGGTAGTTTTTGAGGTAGCTTAATACAAAGCGAAAACCGTTTAGGGCATTTTTATTTTTTGGAGAGCGGTGTGTAGTGAGATAAAAATCGGGAGTAGGCTCAAGTGTCAGAATGATTCCTTCACCGTACTGATTGGTAGCCCAACCTTTCAAAAACTCTGTTTCGGAAAATATGATTTTGCCATAAGCTGGGTCAGATACATAAACTTTATCATTTTCGATTTTATAGACAACTACAAAATGCCGTTGATGCCAATGGGCGATAAACGGAAAAGGTTGTTCATCTTTGAGGCTTTCAAAATCAATTTTAAAACCTGTTGTTCGGAATCCAATTTTTTCGGCAGCCTCGCTCATGCCCATCAAGCTACTGCCTACCCGTGTGGTGTAACAAAGTGAGCGTAGAAAGTCTGACGTATAATGATTTCCGTAATATTGACTAATGATTTGCAGACAAGTTGGTCCGCAATCCATTTCATCTAATTGCCGAAAATGAGGAAATTTATCTTTTTTTATACCAAACATCAACAGGTAATTTTTATGGGCAAAGGCATAGGGTTACAGCAAAAACATTTTTTCCCAACTTAATTTTTCTTTAGAAACATAGCTCAAAAAAACCAAACTGATGCCTACATAACCACTCAATAAAGAGCCCTTTTCTTTTCCAAAAGTATCTTTTTGAAGAGCCTCGTCTGTAAAATCAAGAGTTCGGTCGAGCCAATATTCATAGCCTTTATAATAGGCTTCAATGCCAGTGAGCCGATGAAATGTTTTATAAAATTGAGCGACACCTGCCGAGCCATGACAAAAATGAGCATCAGTTACCATTGTTGTTTTTTCGTCTTTACGCATGAGTGTTGAAAGCCCCAAAAGGTCGGCTTTTTTTTTAAGTGTAGGGTCTCCCAGAAAATCGCTTGCGTGATAAAGCAAAAGCACAATATTGAGGTCACCATAGCAAAAAGCCAAACGGTTTGAGAAGTTTTTTACGCCTGTTGCTTCATTGATTGTTGATGGGAAATAAGAGTATTTATTATTATCAAAATCAGTTTGTTCAAAATGCGACATGATAAAATCGGTGCCTTGTCTGATGATTTCGGGAATAATATCTTTGCACAATCCTTTATTATAGGCATTCATCAAAATTATTAAAAAAGATGGTTGCCCATGCGAAAGACTAAAGTTGATAGCACCCTCGTCTTTCTCTGACATAATGCTCGGAAACCACAAGCCTTCATCTGAAATGATGGCTTTTTCGAGGATTTTCTCAATTAATATTTCGGCATTTTGTCTAATTATTGGGTTATCTAATCGCTCTAAAAAATAAAAAATAATACCAAAAGCACCATGCCAAAAATCTAAATTTCGCTCCTCAATGAGTTGCAGGGCAGATTCGTACAAGTATTCGTCTAAATCTGCCAAATCTTCATCTAATGATATTTCTAAGAAATTATTTTTTTTGAGCATCGTAACGACATAGCAAAAACCAGCCACCCCACCACTATAACTTGCACCAAAAAACTTTGGATTATCATTGTTTAAATCTTCAAAGATTTCATTGATATACTGATTGGTTTTGTCATAGTACTTTCGGTCATTTGTGGCTTGCCAAAAATGATACTCCTGCCAAATCGCCCCTATTTTACCTCCGAAAAGAGTATCTTTTTCGTAGTTGATAGTTGCATTAGCTTCATGTATTTTTTTTAGATAATTGTTGATAATAAATTTCATGTATGGCTTGTTTCATATTTTGTGTAAATTTAGGTGAGTTGGGGTTAAGGTTAAAAAACTATGGACGAAATTTGGATTATGATAATGAAAGTGAGCTGAAAGCCCCCGAAGGGACTTTTTTTAATTTCATCCTTTGTCTCCAGCCGTAGGCTTTTTTGTCCTCGGGTCGTCATCACCATCACCACCATTAATTTTGCGGAGTTGTTGGTTATTTAGTTTTGTGATTGTTGTTTTTTTAAAGAATAGTTTAGAGGTTTCTACTTTTTTCATTTTTTTAATTATTTTAATTACTATTATTTATTCTATTTTTTTCTTTGTCAATACCTGTTTTTTTCTCTTTAACTTTAATATTAGAATTCCCAAACTTATAGTTAAATGAAAGTTGAAAAAATCTTGATTCTGCTTTTCTATTGATAATTCCACTTTGTAGATTACTAAAAAAACTATACCTATAATCCATAGTATTAAATATATCTGTTACGTTAAGCCTAACTTCCCCTCTTTTACTAAAAATACTTTTTTGGAGGCTTACATTTGTCCTGTAAAAGGGCTTCCATCGTACAATACCAACAACTTGGGGGCTTATATAATAAGTGGACAAGTCTAATTTCCAATTATTTTTAAATTTAAAGTTGTTATTTGAAAACACATAAAAAGAATTCCCTATTTGAAAATCAAGACCAGGGATACTTTCTAAATGATTTCTGGTTTGATAATATTCTACACCCGATGATGTTTGCCAATTATTAGTTATATTTTTATTGTAACTAATATCGAAAATAATCCAATCATATCTCATAAAATTTTGATTTTGTAATACTATTGAATTATCCATAATTAATGGAACACTTGTATATTCATTTTTGGTTGTTAGGTAGGTTGCAGTAAATAACAATGTTTGTTTATAGGAATAGTTTAATTCTAAAGTATTAGTTAGTGCGGGTTTTAAATAGGGATTTCCCAAATAATATTTATATAAATTAGCGAATATAATTTGATTATTGAACTCTGTATATTCAGGTCTAACAATTTTACGACTATAAGTAAATGTAAATTGGTTAGTATCAGAAGGTGAAAATTGTATAGAAGAACTTGGAAAAAGTTGAATATAGTTTTGTTTGGCTTCAATCTTATTATTCAAATTAATTCCCTTAGCATCAGTACTTTCACCCCTTAATCCAAATTTATATTCTATTTTTTTCCATTTATTTTCATATTCCAAAAATGCAGCGTTTACTGTTTCAGTATAATTATAATCAAAACTTTTTTTGGGGTCATTTGTCCATTGCTTATCTACATTACTTTGAAATTGGAAATTCATATCCAAGATTGTCCTTCTAAATTGCACTCCACCCTCCAATAAACCTGTTTTGAAAGGGTGTGTATAATTTGCTTTAAATGATTGAATTTTTATCAATTGGTCTGATAGCGTATTTATCGCTAAATCATTTCGATAATTGTTGTTGGTCAATAAATTCAAAAAAGTATTGTTAAACTCATCGTTCCAATTAGTATCATACAAACCATAATCTAAGTCAATGCTTAACTCTCGTCCTTTTTCTTCAAAAGAGTGTTTCAAATAAAGGTTATTATTTAAATTAGAAAAAATCAGGCCTCCATTAAATTTCATTTTAATAATTGAATCAATTTTAGCATTATTTAATCCAATCTGGGTTTCACCATTTACATTTTTCAATCTCTCGTTTTTATCAGCTTGTATAAGTAAGCCTATCGTAGTTTTTGGCGTTGCATAATAATCAATACCTATTTTGGCAAATTGTAATCTTCTCGTCCTTTCTTCATAATCATTGTCTTCAAAATACCTCTGCTGCTCACTTTTTGTTGTTCTCTCATTATAAGATTTTATATATTGCTGCGTGAATTGGTTAGTATAGTTTCCAATAAATGAAAACTTTTCTTTTTTATAATTAAGTAAAATCCCTCCATTATATCTTGGTAAAATGCCTGTTCCAACTCCGAGTGTAAGATTTCCTGTTGAACCAAAGTTCTTTGCTTTTAATGTTTTTATATTAATTACAGCCTTTCCCGAGGCTTCATACTTTGCTCCTGGATTGCTTATCAATTCTATCATCTCAATGCTTTGGCTTGGCATCGAATTTAATAAACCTTCAAGACTTTCATTTTTAGCATTAACCAACTTTCCGTCAATCAAAATCATTACAGGTTTCCCTTTGAGAAGTACAGAACTATTTTCAGCTTGAACAAATGGTGCAAACTTTAGAATATCAATCGTAGAACCACTATTAGATAAACTTGTTCCATCAACATTGAGTATAACTTTATCTAATTCTTGTTGAATTATAGGTTTCGATGCCTTAATTGTTACCGCATTTAGATTTATATTGTCAAATACTAAATAAATTGGAGGTACTAACAATGTTTCATTATTAATTAAAATATTATTTTTAAATACTTTGTATCCAACATACTTAACAACTAATTCATAAGTGCCGATTTCGGTATTTTTGAATTCAAACTTCCCATCTTTATTGCTTAATAAATTTTGAATTGCGATGCCTTCTCTTTTCAATTCAATACTTGCAGAAGGCAAGGGTAGTTTCGAAATAGAATCTAATACTATTCCATTGATGACTTGAGATTTGCTCTGACCAAAACTATAAACTGCATAAAAGATGAAAAATGATAATTTTATAAGTGCCTTCGCAAATCCCATGTTTTTTATTTTAATTTGTGTCCAAAATTCATATATACTTTTCAATTTTTCAAGCAGAATACATAAACTATGTTTTTCTAATGACCAAATCGTATTATCAGCGTATCAATTTCAAGATAATTATCTTACATTCTATCTGTTGGATACTTTATATTATTTATTCAACTGGAAACATTTTAATATTACACCCCAAAGAAATACTTGTTTGGGATGATATGTTAGTTTATTATTTAGGAATAGCGTTTTTATTTTATTTTTTAGTAAATGTTACACTAAAAGTTCTTGTTGAGGAAAAAAAAATCATCTATGGCTTATTATTATTATTATTTAATATTTTTGTTTTTTACCTAATTGAGTATAGCCGTTTATGGCTTGCTGAATTTATGGAAGACACGGAAGAAATTCCCCATTACCATTCAAATCTAAAATCTTTTTTTGTAGTTTATATATCCGAACTAATTCAGTTTGTTGCAGCAGGTCTTGCTTGGTGGTATTATAGTTTTTCTATCAAACAATCTCAAGAAAAACTCGCTCTCGAACAACGCAACCACGAGATAGAAGTTTCGTTTCTGAAATCTCAAATTAACCAACATTTTGTTTACAATATGCTCAATATGTTTTATTCTAATGCCATGAAGTATTCTGATACTTTGGCAGAGGGGATATTATCATTGTCGGAGTTAATGCGATTTTCGGTTTCACATGAGCAAAACTCGCTTATCGCTGTATCGGAAGAAATAAAATATGTAGAGAGCTATATTCATCTCAACCAACTACGTTTTGAAGAAAAGCTCCTCATTAATTTCAAAACTGAGGGAGATTTGGGTGCCTATAAAATTCCGCATTTGTGTATCCTTACTTTGGTCGAAAATGCCTTTAAGCATGGTAATCTCAAAACCGAACCATTGGATATTACTATCATCGCAAATACTGAAGAACTAAAAGTTTCGTTAAAAAATCAAAAACGTAGCTCAAAAATTGAAGAATCAACAGGCATTGGGCTTGAAAATTTAAAAAGACGTTTATCTTTGTTGCTCGAAAATCGTTTTTCACTCGAAACCCATCAAGACCAAAATTTCTTTTATACTGAGTTGATTATAAAACCGTAAGTCGGTCGCCCTAACTAACCTATTACAAAACATGAACTGCATAATCATTGATGACGAAATCCATGCCATCGAATTACTAAAAACGTATATCAGTCGAGTTCCATTCCTCAAACTCGTATATGCTACACAAAACCCAATCGAAGGGCTTACTTATATTAATACACATAAGCCCGACTTGGTTTTTTTGGATATTCACATGGATGAGCTTTCAGGACCAGAAATAGTAAAACTAATCAAAAGTCCTTCAAAAGTAATTTTCACGACCGCCTACGACAATCATGCGATTGAGGCCTACAACGATGGCGTAATTGATTATTTGCTCAAACCTATTTCGTTTGAACGCTTCATGCGAGCAACTCAAAAGGCAATTGGCACCGATGTTCCGCCTACTAATGCCGAACCCCTTGCTGACAAATCAAGCATTTTTATAAAAGTTGAAAATAAAGGAAAAATGCTCAGAATTAAACTCGAAGACATCATCCATGTAGAAGGTATGCGAAACTATATTGGTTTTCATACCCAAAGTAGCGGTTTGATTTTAGGTTTACTGACATTTAAAGAAGTAGAAGAAGCACTTCCCGAACCACAATTTATTCGTATTCATAAATCACACATTATTGCATTCGACCGAATTGTGGGCATTGATGGCAATGAAGTTGTGATACGAACCGATAAAAAAGAAACTAAGATTCCGATAGGCATTACCTATAAAGACAAATTTCTTTCGATGATAAATGAAGTAGGGAGAAAACAATAAGCCTATTTAATATAAAATATAGCAAGTAATACAAAAGCCGTTGTCGAAATTCGATAACGGCTTTTGTGTTTTTAAAGGCTCGTATCTTCAAATTGGTACTAACTAAAACCAAATTGGTGTATTTAATTTTCGGATGCATGATTATGAAATAATATTTGTATCATCAAAAACACACAATCTATTTAAATCTTAAAAACAATGGAACACTTAGCAACCAAAGTTCGTAAACTCCG
>NZ_JBMLRC010000367.1:8497-9785 GCF_049241225.1 Emticicia sp. | reverse complement strand
TTAGCATAGAAACTTATTAAACATATTTTTAATTTAAACACCCCTTTAGGGGCTGGGGGCATGAAACTATTCCGCTTTGGCGAACCAACCAACGAAAAAACAGGAGTGATTCTCTCCGACGGTAAAAAAATTGATGTATCGGCTTTTGGCGAAGACTACAACGAAAACTTCTTTGCCACCAATGGCATCGAACGACTAGGCACTTGGCTAAGCACAAATGCTGATTCTTGCCCAATTGTGGCCGATGATGTACGATTGGCTTCATGCGTAGCTCGACCATCTAAAATCATTTGTATCGGGCTAAATTACGCAAAACACGCCTTAGAATCGAATATGCCTAAGCCAACCGAGCCAGTGGTATTCTTCAAATCAACAACTGCTCTTTGCGGGCCAAACGATGATGTAATTATTCCTAAAAACTCAGTAAAAACTGATTGGGAAGTTGAATTGGCTTTTGTGATTGGAAAAAAGGCAAGTTATATAGAAAAAGAAGATGCTATGAGCTACATTGCGGGCTACTGCTTACACAATGATTACAGCGAGCGTGAGTTTCAGTTGGAGCGTGGCGGACAGTGGGTAAAAGGTAAGAGTTGCGATACGTTTGCTCCATTAGGACCATTTTTAGCAACAATTGATGAAGTTGGCGACCCTCAAAAGCTTGATTTATGGCTCAAACTAAACGGCGAATTACTTCAAAATTCAAATACGGATGATATGATTTTTGATATTCCTGTGATAGTAAGTTATTTAAGCCAATTTATGACGCTTCTTCCGGGTGATGTTATTTCAACAGGAACACCAGCAGGTGTAGGACTTGGTTTTAAACCACCGAGATACCTAAAAGCAGGTGATGTAGTAGAATTGGGTATCGAAAAACTCGGAACTCAGAGACAAACGGCTGTAGCCTATCAATAATTTTTCGAGAAAAGTACTTTAACGAGCCATATCTACAAAAAAGATATGGCTCGTTTATTTTTTGCAATATTATAAAGGCTTAGGCATGAAATTTGGTTGCTTATTGGGAAATCGTAAACCCAAAAATGAAAATATATTTATTAGCTATCGGCTTACTGATAAGTCAGTTATCTTTTTCTCAGCAAGAGTGTAAATGCTCAAAAAACTTTGATTTTGCCTACCAAAAAATAAAAGATAATTATGCTGGTTGGGAGGATAAAATTACATCCAAAAATCAAACAGAATTTGATAAACTAACACAAGAGATTAAGGTTAAGGCTGAGACTATCACTGATGAAAAAGAATGCTATTTTCATATCAAAAAATGGTTCGA
>NZ_JBMLRC010000367.1:2979-8397 GCF_049241225.1 Emticicia sp. | reverse complement strand
AATCCAAAGTTATTCTTAGGATTCCTTTTAGCTGACCGTAATGCCGCTTGGAAAGCAGGAAAGGCAAAGTTTGAGATGCTTCAAATCGCTCCTGAAAAGTATATAACTAATTATTATTACGCTGATTTTTCAAGCGAAAAGAATTTTACTCGTGAAGTAAAGAATTTCCTGATTATTGAAAATATTTATAAATTCAATAAACTATTTCCGATTCCAAAAGAAGAAGTAAACAATGATGATTTACTGCATAAAATAGCCGATTACCGCGTTGAAAAGTTAGATTCAGTAACCGCACTTATTGTGCTTCCTCCTTTTACACTTCCGAATGCCCCCGAATTTGTGCAAGAATTAGTGCAGAAAAATGATGATCTCCTGAAAAATTCAGCCAACCTAATTATTGACATTCGGAATAATCCAGGTGGAGATGATGCTGCTTTTACACCTCTTTTTCCATATATTAGTGCAACACCGATTGTCCGCAAAGGTGGAGTTTTTAGAGCTACCGAGGAAAATATCATCTCAATCAAGCATGAATTAGAGGCTATCGATGAGTTTCCAATTTATAAGGAACGTCTCGGCCCCAAATTACAGACTGTATTACAAAAAATGGAAGCAAACAGAGGTAAGTTTGTAACAGGCCCAGATAAAGAATTTACTGCTACAAACCCTGCCGTAGCTACTAAAAAGGTTGCTTTGTTAGTCAATAAAAATACTGCAAGCACGGCTGAGCAATTTATCTTTGAAGCGAAACAAAGCCCCAAGACAATAGTTTTTGGTGAAAATACAAAAGGCCTGGCAGATTACATTGAAGTGCGTGATTGGGGGCTACCGTGCTATGGTTGGAGAGTGGCCTTTTCGTTAGCAAAAAGCCATCGTTTGCCACAAAAACCAATCGATAATGTGGGTATCAGTCCTGACGTTAAAATTAAAGATTCAGAAGCCGACTGGGTTGAGTTTGTAAGAAATCACCTAAAAAAATCGCAATAGATAGTCCCAATAGTCAATGGTATTTTTAGGTTTGAGGAATTATTCTATCACTAAAAGAATAAGTTTTCTATAAAAGATATATGCAACAAAAAAGCTCAATGAAATCAATCATTGAGCTTTTTTGTTGGAGAAACTTCAAATATCTAATTACTGATTTTCAGTAGGAACTTCCGTTGGATTGCTTACTTTCTTAGCGTCTAAATCAAAAATTAAGGATATTCTCCATGTATTTGAAAGAGGGCTACCTTGTGAAGTAGGTACTAAATAGGCTAAATCGAGGTTATAATTACTGATTTTAAACCCTAAACCAGTTGTTACATACTTTCTTCCGCCCTTGGTATTACTTTCCATAAAGTATCCACCACGAAGAGCAAAGAAATTATTATACCAATATTCAACACCTGTAGAGAGTGTAACTTCTCTTATTTCTTCCGTAAAGCCATCGGGAGCATCAGAAAATGAACCAAAAATGCCCGAAATTACACCAGTTGTTTCTGGATTTTTACCCTTCACAATTACACCGTTGCTCCACAAGGGTGGTGTTGGAATCAATAATTTGTTGGCATCTAGCAAGAAATTAAATTGGTTGTGGGCATCAAGTTTGAAGTTGATAGCACCCCCTAATTTCAAGTTTGTAGGAATATAAAAAGCTCCACGACCGTAATTTATTTTTCCACCAATGTTTGAGATTACAGCACCCGCCGAATACCTTGTTCCACGGTCTTTATTTTTAGCACTTGGCTTTTCGTTGGTGTAGAAAAACGATAAATCGCCAGCTACGTTATTCGCGGGCTTACTCGAAACACCATTGATGACTTGATTTCCAATCAAATTTGAATGAATATATTTGATATTGAGGCCTGTAGAAAAATCTCGGCCAATTTTACGAGAATAACCAGCAGTAAAGCTTAAGTCTCTTGATTTAAAAGTTCCGTTGGCTTGCCCTGTATTGGTTGTAAATTGAATCTCTCCTTGATCAAAATAGGTCATTGATGCCCCAAAAGAAGAGTTTTTATCAATTTTCTTAAACATGCCTACATTCATTAATCCCATATCGCCGACTAAGTCTCGCAACCAAGGAGTGTAAGAAACCGTGGCACCAATATTTTTATCAAGAAAAGTCAATTTTGCTGTATTCCAATAAATAGAGTTAGCGTCTGGCGAAGAGGCTACCCCTGCATCTCCCAAAGCAGCACCTCTTGAATCTGGGGATATCATAAGAAAGGGAACAGAGGGATTGAGTGCTCTTACTACTTGTGCTTGGCTTGTTAGGTTATTTACTAAAGCTATGCTTGCCAAAGCGGCTACTAATTTGCGTTTCATGTGAGATTTTTTAATATTCTACCCTCTCGAAGGGTACTTATCGGTTTAGAATATATTTTAGTCTTTAGTTTTACAAGTTCAAATATAACTTATTTTCTTGATTACTTCCAAAAAACCATTTTACCAGAAAATGATGAAGTACTTTTTTCGGAGATAGAATCAACAGTAATTCGATAAAAATAGGTGCCATTTTTCCAAATTTTAGGCTCAATTTTCATGCCAATATTGAGAGACTTTTCACAAAGATAGCAGACATTGGTTTGTTCAAAAATTTGTTTTCCCGAGCCTTCAAAAACAGTCACAACGAAGGTCAAATCTTGATTATCGGCATTGTGCTCAATGTAAAAACTTGTACTGCTTTCGACCGGATTTGGAAAATTGTAAGCTTTTAGAATTTTTAATCTCTCATTTTCTACTATAAACTTTAACGCTTCTTCGGCCGAATTATTATAGGTGTCCCAAACTTTTAATTTAACGGTGTATTGCCCCGCAGGTAGTTTTCCGAAGCTATATTTTATAATACCTTTGGTATAATCATTATCGTTTGTAAAGTATTGATTAGCAATGATTTGCAAGGTGTCGTTTAAGACGAGGATCATCTCATGACCTACACCCGCCTGCGAAATATTGATGCCATTTTCATCCGAAATCTGAGCTGTAAGAACATTACTTTTATCAATTGAAAGTTTGATTTCGGGGGCTTTTGTATCGCTTAAAATATTCGTTTCGCTGCCGCCAATCATCAGTTCATTATAACTTCCAGAAGCATCGACTGTGCTGTCAGACGATACCGCATAAAAATTCACACGCCCAGCACCGACCTGATAATTAATGTCTTTCGGAACAACGAAGGTCACTTTAAATGTTCCATTTTTCACCTCGACCAAACCTTCAAAAATCTGATTTCGGTAAGTTTTATAGCGAAACTTTTCGGTTTTTTGTCCAAGCGTACTTACTTCCGAAGGCTTATCAAAAACAGAGACGAGAATTTTTCCGTTAAAGTTGTTTTTCTTTAAACCATCGGCCGAATTAATGATTTCTCCCTCCAAACTTACTTTCGATAAAGCCCTAATGATTTGTTTTTCGGGCGAAGTGCCATTGATTTTGCTTAAAACGATTTTATCCGTTGGGTAAGCAAGCTGCATGGAAGGGTCGCCTACGAGAGAAAAATTTCGATTGAAAACCCCACTCAAGGAATTGTTTTTTGTGATTCTGAAAATATCACCCAGTCGAAGATTTGGATTGGTGTTTTTTTGTGCAAATGCTTGGTAGAAAGCATTATTTAACAAAAAATTGGTGTTTGAATAAACAGGTCGAGTGGTAGTAAGCAAGCCGATGGCCGCTCCTCTCGGACTTAACATGGCCATTTCGGCCCCCGAAACATTTCCTGGGTCGTCGAAACGCCCAAACGAACAAGTAGCAGTCAGAAACAACGGCATATTATTCAAATTTCGCCAACTTTGAATCTGTTCTCTTGTCAAAACCTTCTCTTCTGTCCAGCCATCAGTACCACCGTGTCCACTGTAATTGATTATTAAGGCACCCTCATTGACATTTTTATTCAAAGCTCTGTTTACTTCGGGCGAAATCGCACCGTTGGCCGTAGCAATTTGCGGAAAAGCATCTAAATATATTTTATTGATAATCAGGTCTTTGGTTGTCTTTAAGGTTACTTCCGAAATATCATCGGCATCTTGTTGATGAATATTAAAATCGCCATCATCGGCCACGAAGCTAATTTTTCTTCGCCAACTGCCCGCTGTTCGTTGTGTTCGGGCATAATAAATGAGTTTATCAACTACGTTTTTTGCTTCTTCCACACTCTTCACTGGCAAACGACCGATGCCGATTTCCATTGAATGGTTTCCTGCATTATTTTCTTGCCACTCGCCTTCGTTATCCTCAAAAAATCCAAAATAATCATCCGATGCGTAGCTATTTACAGGATTCAAAGATTCTCGACTTTCGTAAGTTGGAATCTGTAACTTTGTATCAATCGAAGCGTATTGTATGATGTTTTTGTAATCAAAACTGGCATCGGCAAAGAGCAACAGATACTTTAATTTCGTAGGATTTTTCTGCCATAAAAAACGTCCAAAATCTCTGATAGCGGTAGGGTCGGGGCTACCCGATGAAAATTCGTTAAAAACCTGGTCAATATCAACTACTGCAACTGATAGACCATCGTTTGTTTGGCGGAATGCGGCCAAACGCTCAGCTTGCTCACGCCAGTTTTTGATGGTAAGAATCAGTAAATCAGGCGTTTGTGTTTGCTGGATGTTCTGATTGTTTACTTTCTGAATAGAGTTTGGTTCGAGTAGATTATTGTTTGAAAACAGTATGAAAGTTTTGAGTTTATTTTGTGTTTCTGCCCCGAAACTGGCTTCTGAATTGTTGATTTGAAAAGGAATGTTTTCGGGCAAAAGAGGATTTGTTACATCCCAAATTTTTTGCGTATTGCTGGCTTGGCTAATGATGAAGTTAGAAGTTTTATTTGCTAAACTTTCAATCGAACGAACGAGTGTTTGTTGTTCGTAAAACTGCAATCTTCGTCTGGTTTGTAGCTCAAAATAATTCAAATATGCCACCGACGAACTTTGGTTGTTTTTATTGAAACTAAAAGTAAGTTTTTGCGTATTTTTTCCGTTGGAAATTGCTGTGAAGGTTTGAATATTTTCGTTGCCTTTAATGTCGTAAGTGCCTGTGCCAATGGCTCGAAGGCTTTGCTCACCAATGAGCGAGTCGGCATTGAGTTTTAGACTAACTTTTGTTGTAGTGAATGATGCCCCCAAAATGGCAGAAGTGAGTCTGATAATCGAATTCTGAACAATTCCTTCGGTCTTTAAATCAAAACTTATATCGGGGCTAACGCCAAACGATTCACCGTACCACTCACGCCCCGAACCGCCCAAATCTCGCCCGCCCAAACTCACCACATTCTTTTGGTCGAGTTCGTGGAAAGTGAAATCATCAAAAGTTCTGATATTGTTGGTTGAACTAACCAAAGCCTGATTTTTGATGCGTAAACCTTTAGTATTGGAGATATTCAGAAAAACAAAAGTGGTATCTGAATACGGATTGTTTTGGTGAGTAAATCGTTGATTATTA
>NZ_JBMLRC010000367.1:0-2879 GCF_049241225.1 Emticicia sp. | reverse complement strand
AACAAAAGTGGTATCTGAATACGGATTGTTTTGGTGAGTAAATCGTTGATTATTAACATTATAAAGTGTTCTGTGGGGGCTTTCTGCATAAAAGAGTATATAATCAGAGATATCGAATTTTCCATCATTTTCGCCAACGACTTCAATGTGATTTTCGGTTAAATCTCTTGTCCGAGGAGCGTTATTGGCTTGTGGTAAAACTCCGCCACCATTTCCAAAAATTCTGATGTTTTGAGGATTTAGCTTAGTAATATCAATGCCCGCATCTTTCAGAAATGTAGCATCAATTTTATGCACACCTGTGCGAGTTGTGGCAATTTTATACCATTCGCCAGTGGCCAGAACAGATGATTGGGCGTAAGAAAATACGGAAAAGAGTAGCGAGTAGACGATGCTCAAAAATATCATGCTCATTTTTCCCGCCCCTCGACTTCGCTCGGGGAACGGAAAAAATGGCTGTATTTTTATATTTTTTAATATTTTGTTCATTGAAAACTCACAGCGGATTGACAAGTGCCGATGCCAAAATTGTATATCGACGTTTCGATTGTTTCTCTAAACACAACACCCTTGTTCTTCGTTTTTCGATTTTCTGAAAAACTGTTCCACGAAACTCAAACCATTGATTATCAGTTAAATCTGCCAAAGAAATACCCACTTGTTCGCCAGAATCAAAACTCCTTAGAGCTTCGGCCAGTGGTGCATAGCTCACCGAAGAAGCCGCTGGATTTTGCATATAGGCACTCAACGGCAAAAGTAGATTTTTGGGTAAATGCTCTTCGCTAAGCAAAGGCTGCATTAAATCTTGAAAACTCTTTTTCCATTCTTTTCCGTGGGGTTCTATTCGTTTTCGGCCTTTATTGAGCCAAGCTCGCTGGTGAGCAATTTCGTGAATGTATGTTACCAAAAAAGCATACTGATTTAGGTCGTGATTGATTGTGATTTTGTGCTGACCATCACGAAAAATATAATTTCCGAAACAACTGCTTCGGGTGCGTGAAATCTTAAACGAAAAGGGTTGTTCTTTCCACAAATCAAAGCAATACATAACCGTGGTTGCAGGAAGATGTTTGAGTAAAATTTCTCCCATCTTCTTGGCAGTAATTGCATCAGGCTTGTTTATTGTGGGCAAAGTCGGATTTTTATCCACAACTTTATTCACTTTTTTAAATAATTGTTGAAACATGTTTTGATAGTCCACGGTCAATAGTCGATGGTCCATAGTTAAGACAAGGGTTTAGCCACACAGGTGGCCTTGTCAAATCTTTAGTCAATTCCCCATAAAACTCTGCAAAATAATCACCGCACTGATTTTGTCGATATTTCCCTTTATTTGTCGGTCTTTTTTCTTCATTCCGCCCGCAATCATGGTTTGCATCGCCATCTTTGAAGTAAAACGTTCATCGTGCAGATGTATGGGTGTTTCGGGGAAAATATTTTTTAATTCTATCACAAATCGTTCTACGTAGGCCGTTCCGTCGGTGGCTGTGCCATCCAAATTTTTAGGCATTCCGACCACAAAAGCCTCAACTACTTCGGTTTGGGTGTATTTCTTTAAATATTCCAACAATTTATCGGTCGGAACGGTTTCGAGTGCCGAAGCGATTATTTTTGATGGGTCAGTTACGGCCAAACCTGTTCGTTTAGCACCGTAGTCAATAGCAAGTATTCTGGGCATAAAATTTCATAAATGTAAGTGTGTTGTCTGTGAGGACACAGACAACGGCAGGTTAAAATATCTGTTGACTGCTAATTGAGAACCGTTGACTAACTACAACTTCTTCGCTTCTTCCCAAAAAATATCCATTTCGGCAAGGGTCATATCTTTCAGATTTTTGTTGGCTTCTTTGGCTTTTTCTTCCAAATACTGAAAACGCTTGATAAACTTCTTATTAGTACGTTCGAGAGCAGTTTCGGGGTTAATGTCTATGAAACGAGCGTAATTGACTAACGAGAAAAGCAAATCACCAAATTCGCCTTCAGCTTTTTCTTTATCAATGGCTTGGTCGGTTTCAACATCAAACATTTCCTTAAACTCGCCCATTTCCTCCTCTACTTTTGCCCAAACTTGGCTTTTTTCTTCCCAGTCGAAACCTACGCCACGAGCTTTTTCTTGAATTCGCATTGATTTTACCAAAGCTGGTAAGGAACCTGGCACGCCACTCAAAACCGATTTATTTCCTTCTTTTAGCTTCAATTGTTCCCAATTTCGCTTTACATCATCTTCGTTCTCTACTTTCACATCGCCGTAGATATGCGGATGTCGAGAAACCAATTTATCGCAAATTCCATGAAGCACGTCGGCCACATCAAAATCGCCAGTTTCGGAAGCAATTTTTGAGTAAAACACCAAATGCAGCATTATATCGCCCAATTCTTTCTTGATTTCGGGTAAGTCTTTCTCCAAAATGGCATCCGAAAGTTCGTAAGTTTCTTCAATCGTTAAATGGCGAAGCGTGTCCATTGTTTGCTTTTTATCCCACGGACATTGCTCACGGAGTTCGTCCATGATTGTCAGAAGTCTATCAAATGCCATTAGTTTCTCCATTCGTTGCGGAGGAAATATAGGGGGAAGTTTGTTGCTCATGTTTGAATGAGTGAATGTTTGAATGAGTGAATGATAGAATGCGTTCATGCTATCATTTTACAAAGTTCGTCAATAAAAAAGAAAAAGCCACCTGTTTTCGCAGATGGCAACTATATTTTTGTAGTCAATGGTCAATAGTCCATAAGTCCACAGTATTTGCTGTTTAAATTAATGCAATCATTTCAACTTTTCCATTTAATGGCACAACCAACGGCTTTTGTGCTTGTCGTTACCACAGGTTTTCCTACTAAAAGGTTATTCACGGCATCTTCAACGTAGCGTTTTGTTACAC
>NZ_JBMLRC010000366.1:6593-13466 GCF_049241225.1 Emticicia sp. | reverse complement strand
TCTCCGTAAGAATATTCTACTGTATTTTGCTGACTACCAATATTAAATTCCTACGGAATAATTGCTTCTTCTTGAAGCACTTATTCTATCGTTTTTATTACACTTTCAGCTAAAAACCATAAATTTGTAGATTAATAGAAACGTGGTTTTCTCAATGGCAAAATTTTTGCCACTGCATCAATAAAAATCCTTCATGAAATACGAAATTGTCATTGGCTTAGAAGTTCACTGCCAACTTGCAACAGAGAGTAAGATATTTGCTTCCGATACGAATCAATTTGGTAGCGAGCCAAACACCAATATTAGTGTAATCACGCTCGGGCACCCTGGTGTTTTACCAAAACTCAATAAAAAAGCAGTCGAATATGCCATTCGTATGGGCTTGGCTTGTGGCTGCGAAATCAATAGAAACAACTATTTCGACCGTAAAAATTATTTCTATCCCGACCTTCCAAAAGGCTATCAAGTTTCGCAAGATAAATATCCGATTTGTAAAGGTGGTGAAATTAAAATTCGCCTAAAAGATGGCAAAACATTCAAAGAGCGTGCTTTAGAACTTCATCATATTCACCTCGAAGAAGATGCAGGAAAATCGGTTCATGATGGTAGCGATGCTTTTACACTCTTAGATTATAACCGTGCCGGAACTCCACTCGTAGAAATCGTTTCTGAGCCTTGCATGCGAAGCCCCGAAGAAGCAGGTGCGTACTTGACCGAAATTCGCAAGATTGTGCGTTATTTAGGTATTTGTGATGGCAACATGGAAGAAGGCTCGATGCGTGCCGACTTAAATATTTCGATTCGTGAAGAAGGCACTACCGAATTTGGTACGAAGGTCGAAATCAAAAATATGAATTCGATTCGTAACCTACAACACGCTGCCGAATACGAATACAAGCGTCAAGTGGCATTACTCGAATCGGGTGGAAAGGTTATTCAAGAAACACGAATGTTTGATGCGGATAAAGGCCAAACTTACAGCATGCGTGTGAAAGAAACCATGAACGATTATCGTTATTTCCCTGAGCCAGATTTAGCTCCGCTAAGAATTTCGGATGAGTGGATGAACGAAATCAAATCGAAAATGCCTGCACTTCCAAGCGAATTATTCGAGAAGTTTACGAAAGAGTTTGGTATTCTCGAAGAACATGCCGTTACGATTACCGACAGCAAAGAAATGGCCGATTATTATTTGGAAGTTTGTAAACTAACCCAAAATTACAAAGCGGCTTCTAACTGGCTTACTTCAACAATCAGAGGGTATTTGAACGAAAATAACCTAGAAATAACGGAGTTTAGTCTAAAACCAAGTCAATTAGTTGAAATCATCTCGTTGGTTGATGAAAACAAAATCAGTAGCTCGGCAGCGGCTCAGAAACTATTCCCGTTGATGCTTGAAAACCCGAGTGTTTCGGCATTGAAATTGGCAGAAAGCAACAATTTGATTCAAGAAAGCAATACCGATACACTTCAAGCGTTAATCAACGAAGTTCTGGCAGCCAACGAAGCAAAAGTAAAAGAATACAAGAGCGGAAAGAAAGGTTTACTTGGCATGTTTGTTGGAGAAGTAATGAAAAAATCGAAAGGCTCGGCCGACCCAAAACGCACGAACGAGTTATTGATGAAAGCTTTATCATAAGCATTAAAAGAAAATATTAATAAAAAATACCTTTATGAAACACATCATTATTGCTATATGCTTGGTAATCAGCGGAATGGCCTGCCAGTCGCAACCACAAGCGAATACGCCAACGGGTACAGAAAGTACGTATAGCATCAGTGGAAAAGTAAAATCTACTGTAAGTGGTAAAGTATATTTGGAGCGAATGAACGACCGTAATATTCCACTCAGAATAGATTCGACGGCTCTTTCGGCTGATAAGTCTTTTTCTTTCAAAGGAAAAATGTCTGAGCCGGGTATTTATCAGGTCAATATAGCTAACCAACAGATTATCGGCTTGATTCTGGATGGTGGCGAAACGCTAAATATTGTGGCTGATGGTTTTAATATGCCAGACCAACCAGGTAGCTTTTCGGTAGATGGCTCTCCGATGATGGCCAAGTTTAATCAAGTTGTGGCTGAGTCTCAGAAATTCCGCCAAACTCAAATGGATTTACAAAATCAATTTGATGCCGCTACTCAGAAAAAAGACGAGAAAAAGAAAAAAGATATTCAAGTAAGCTACCAAGCAGCCGAAGAAAAGTACAACGCTACCATCAAACCGATGATTGGTGAAATGGGTACTTCGTTGGCGGGTTTGATTGCTATCAATAATTTTTTGAATCCCGAAAAAGACTTTGAAACTTTTGCGAAGGTAGCGAGTCAATTAGAGAAAGAAGGGAAAAACCACTTCTTTGCCAAGCTTTTCATTCAAGACGTAAAACGCAGAAGTGCGGGTTCGGTTGGTGCAGAAGCTCCAGACTTTTCGTTGGTTGATTTAGATGGAAAAAGCGTAAAATTATCAGAATTACGTGGAAAAGTTGTTGTTCTCGACTTCTGGGCTACTTGGTGTGGGCCATGTATCATGTCGTTTCCGGGTATGAAATTATCGATGGATAAATTTAAGGATAATCCAAACGTAAAGTTTTTATTTGTGAATACCTACGAGCGTGTGAGTGCCGACCAATGGAAATCAACAGTTAGTACGTTTGTGAAACAAAGAGGCTTTACTTCTTTCCCAGTTATTTTAGATGTTGGTGGTGAAGTTGCCGGAAGTTATGGCGTAAATGGTATTCCTGCTAAATTCTGTATTGATAAAGAAGGCAAAATCAAGTTTAAAAGCACTGGTTATTTAGGTTCAAACGATGCTATCGTAGCCGAAATGACTCATTGGATTGAAGAAGCAAGCAAATAATAGTGGTTCTATAAAATATAACGACGGCATGGTTTTGAACCATGCCGTCGTTGTTTTACTGATATAATTATAAGTTAAGAGACGAAATTATTTTAAATTTGAAAAGGCTTAAATATTTGATAATAAATATCTTATATTCGTCATTCGTAAATCTAAATTCGTCATTCTACTTAAACTCTCAAGTATTACTTCTCATTAGATGGTAAAACTACACGTTTTACATTGCCATCTTCACCTTGTGTAATCATCACGAAAACCGTTCCGCTTTTTTGTTTGCCAATATTGATTTGACCAACATAGTCACCCGAAAAGTCTTTAATTTCTTCTTTGGCAATTACATTTCCTTTTACATCCAAAACTTTGATGCTTACATCGCCTTTTTGTGGAGCGTTGAAACGCACATTCAGGATTTCAGTTTTAGGATTATTCGGAAACACCTCAACGTTTTTGATAGTTTTGCTGCCCGAACTTCCTCCATCAAACATCATGATATTGTCTGGAATCGAACGGAATTCAAACTTTAGGTCTTTGCCCATTTGTTTCATATTCTCACGTAGGCTTTCCATGTTGTCGTTAAATTCGTGAGAGAAGTCTTCTCCATTGAAGAACTCCGTTTCGCCCTTACCGTCTCTTTTATAAACTCTTACTTTCGGGCCTCTTTTGATTACAATATCTTCATTTCCGCCACCATCACCATCATTAAACTCATAGCGTTTTACAATCTTTTTACCATCATTTCGCTCAATGTTGATATTTGAATTTGAGTCGTTGTCTATTTCAATTTTTACGCCTTGAGCTTTCCCTTTATTAAGAGCCAAAACAGAGTCTTTGAATTTCTCAATCATCTCATCTTTTTGGCTGCTCGATAAGCCCGAAGCATTGATTACTTTTTCGCTGATAGTTGTTTTTCCATCAACTTCTTGTTCTATACGAATACGTACTCTTTCTTTTTTTTCTTGTGCAAACGAAACAATAGGAGCGGCCAATAGTAACATCAATGCCCCTGCTTTGGAAATAGCTTTCATAATTTTTGTTTTTAAAAAGTAAATAATGGTTAAATGACATCTTGGGAAGCAAAATGTTGCACAAACTTATAAGAAGTATGCGTATAAGGCTCGTTAAAAAGTCTTAAAAAATGTTAAATACCGGCTATTAGTTGAGCAGCAGTGGCCGAAGGATTATTTTCGGTCACTTTGAATGTAGTAACTTTTGAAGGTTCTCTTTTTGAGAGACCGTGTAGATACGCTTTGTCGTAATAGTTGAGTGCGATATCAGTCCCGAATGAAAAATCACCATTTCCGAGGGCTTCGATGGCCGCTTTGTGGTGTTGACCACCGAGACGTTTCAAAATTCTGTCAGTGGCAGCCTTTAGTTCATCGAACGAAAAATGAGCGTACTCTTCTATTAAACGTTGTACTCTTATTTCTCGGTCAACATCAATATATGCTACTTGGGTTTTTCGCATTTGTTGCCAGAGAGCATCGGGAATATTACAGCAACCAATATTTCGGCTTTCGTCTTCAATCCAAATGCGGCGGGTTGGGTCGAGTTTGGCAAATTCGGCATAAAGCATATTTTCAAAATGCTCGGTCATTGGCTGTGGAGCTTGTCCGAGCATTCCGAAGGCAGAGCCTTTATGATTTGCCAAGCCCTCCAAGTCTAAAATCTGTTCGCCTTGTTTAGCTAATTCGTGTAAAATTTCTGTTTTTCCACTACCTGTTTTTCCACCTAAAACAATGATATTCAGTGGCTGACTTAATTCTTCAAGAATAAAGTTTCGGTACTTTTTATACCCACCGATTAAGGTCGAAACCTTCATTCCAGCCGAACTCAGAAGTGTAGCAAAACTTCCGCTTCGCATTCCGCCTCGCCAGCAATGAACCAAAACTTCACCTTCGGGAGCAATTTTCTTCGATTTTTTTACGAATCCTGAGAGTTTTGGCCCAACTATATCAAGCCCCAATAAAAAAGCCGATTCTTTTCCCACTCTCTTGTAGCGTGTTCCAACTTCCGCTCGTTCATGATTCTCGAACAATGGAATATTCAAGGCCCCAACGATATGCCCACGCTCAAATTCTCCTGGCGAGCGTACATCAATAATGGGGAGTGTTTTTGCTTTTTCAAGAAACTGCTCGATTGGAAGTGGTTTTATCATTTTTTATAGGTCGATAGTCAATAGACGAAAAGTCGATGGATTTATTAGTAAAAGATAGACTATTCACTTATTCTATCACTCGCTCATCCATTCATTTGTTCTACTCCAATTCTCGCAAATATAGTTGAATTGTATTCTCTAAGCCAAAATAAAGAGCATCGCAGATAAGTGCGTGACCGATGGAAACTTCGAGCAAATTTGGAATATTTTGCTTGAAATAACGCAAATTCTCCAAACTTAAATCATGGCCAGCGTTTACGCCAAGACCTACACGCTCCGCCACTTTTGCGGCACTTACGTAGTCTTTTATGGCAGCTTCACGGTTTTTGGAGTAATTATGAGCGTAACTTTCGGTATAAAGTTCGATTCGGTCGGTGCCTGTTTCGGCAGCACCTTCAACCATTGCTTCAATTGGGTCAACAAAAATAGAAACTCTACAACCTGCACTTTTGAAGGTTGCAACCAAATCTTTTAGTCTTTCTCGATGAGCGATGGTGTCCCAGCCTGCGTTTGAGGTAATGGCATTGAGTGCATCTGGAACGAGCGTTACTTGCGTGGGTTTATTGGCAAGTACTAACTCTACAAATTTCTTTTCGGTAGGATTTCCTTCTATGTTAAACTCTGTCGTAACAATTTCTTTCAGGTCATAGACATCCTGATAGCGTATATGTCTTTCGTCAGGGCGGGGGTGAACCGTGATTCCCTCCGCCCCAAATTTTTCACAATCAATCGCAACCTGCACCACATTCGGTTGGCTTCCGCCTCGTGAGTTTCGCAAGGTCGCTATTTTGTTGATATTGACCGATAATTTCGTCATGCTGTTCTTTAATCTGTTTTGTTAAAATCAAACTCTTTCCTAACAAATATCGACTACGTGTCTGAGTATCGTAATGAGACGTGCGAGTAGCAGCGTTTTTTCCATCAACGGCTCTTACAAGTTTCATTTTTTGGTAATAGTAAGTATTTTCGCTTACTTTTACCAGATTTTTGTCGGAACTTTGTTGGGTTTTGTACTGAAACAACTGATTTGTAGCTAAAATCAGTTCCCCGTTTTTGCCAAAATAATACTCATGTCTGATTTTTCCAGCTTCGCCGTATATTTCCGAAACGATTAACTCAATTCGATTGTTTTGAAAATATGCAGTTACGACGTCATCAAAGCGTTCATCAGAGATTCGTTTGGTTGTGTAACGTTGATTTTTGAGGTTTGTTTGAATTTCGGCACAACGCTTCTGAATGTTTGTTGTTGGCGAGTAAGTTTTTTTGGGAGTGGCAAAAACGCTGGACGTAAACAGCATAATGCCAACAGCAGTTAAATTAAAAACACGCATAATTATTTGATGGGTTGGTTAAGTAATACGTACCCGTTATCAAAAGCTGTTCCAAAAAATTATCGTAAGGATACATATATCGAAAAACACCAGTTTTTATTAAAATAATACAATTAATTCTTAAAAAAATGTCTTTAAAAACAACAATCGACGCCCAAATAAAAGCAGCTATGCTTGCTCGTGAGCAAGGCAGACTTATGGCTCTTCGTGATATTAAAAAATTGATTTTATTGGAGGAAACGAAAGAGGGAAAAACAGGCGAATTGACAACCGAAGAAGAAACAAAATTGCTTACAAAAGCCGCAAAACAAAGAAAGGATTCGGCTGATATTTATCGTCAACAAAACCGTGAAGACCT
Source organism: Emticicia sp. (assembly GCF_049241225.1). NCBI lineage: Bacteria > Pseudomonadati > Bacteroidota > Cytophagia > Cytophagales > Leadbetterellaceae > Emticicia > Emticicia sp. The sequence goes on along the minus strand of NZ_JBMLRC010000366.1, from coordinate 6,767 downwards.
TTTGGAAAAAGAGTTAGCCGAATTGGCGGTTATCGAAGAGTTTTTGCCAAAGCAACTCTCAGAAGATGAGCTAAGAGCTAAATTAGAAGAAATCAAGGCTCGTGTGGGTGCGTCTGCTCCATCGGATATGGGCAAAATGATGGGCGTAGCTACCAAAGAACTCGCTGGCCTTGC
>NZ_JBMLRC010000366.1:0-6493 GCF_049241225.1 Emticicia sp. | reverse complement strand
GTAAATTCCTCCTCATTGCTACCATTCCCAAATATTCGGTTTTCATTTGCTCGAAATCAAGGCGTGAAGTTCCGCATATTTCAAAACCGAGGCTCTCGTAAAACCTAATGGCATTTTGGCTGCTGTCCATGGCTTTGAGCCAAACATAATTTTTGTTTTGCTGCTGAGCCATTTCGATGGCAAACTCCATTAATTTTCGGCCTACTCCCCTACCTGTAGCTTCGCTTGTTAGATAAATTCTTTCTACCTCAAAGCCATCTCCATCTTGCCCAGCCAGTTGATTTTCGGGGCGAATTTTCAAGAATCCGACGTACTTTTCGTCAAGAATCGCAAAGAAAAACTCGTTTTTAGCATCAGTCAACTCTTCGGTTAATTGATTGATATTAAAACATTTATGGGCATACCATTCGCCTTCGTCGTACCAAAGGTGGCGGTAATGGTCGAAATATGCCCGAGTGGCAACTTCTGAGAATTTTTCAACTTCCGAAATACTTATTTTTTCTATGCTTAAATTCATTATAAATCTCTTTTCATCGTAAAATCGGTCTGAACTTCGGTACCTAACACAAAAACGTGTTTGTCTAAAAACTCAAACCCCATCTTTTTATAAAACTGCATGGCATTGTGGTTGTTTTCCCACACTCCAAGCCAAATAGACTCAAAATTGTTTTCTTTTGCCCAGTTCGTGCAGAAATCCATTAGTTTACGCCCGAGTTGCTGCCCGTGTAAGCTTTTATCGACATAGAAACGCTCTATTTCTACAACTTTTTTATCTGCTAAACCCTTGGTTGGGTGGTCTTTTACGAGTTTAGCAAATGCCACAATTTGTTGCTCCGACTCAATGATAAAGTATTGATTTTGAGGATTTTGTAAATCAGCTAAAATGGCTTCTGAAGAAAAGTTTTTCGCTACGTGGGCTTCCATATTTTCGGGTGTATTAAACTCCGTATAGGTATCTCGGAAAGTTTTTTCGGCCAATCTACAAATAGTTGCGGTATCGCTGATTGTTGCTAATCTAAAATTGAAGTTCATTAGTTAAATATGCTTTGCCATAAAGAGCATAAAGCAACAAAAATCTTATGAAAATAAAAAAATATTGGTTCGATAATATAAAAGAAGGGAGCTTTCGTACTTTACCAAAAAACAGTTTTTCACGAATCAAGGCATTAGAATCTCACAGCCGAAAGCCTTATTATCAACTCTTTTTTGGTTTTTTATCATTAAGAGAGAATATTTTTATAATTTTGAACGTCTTTTTAAGATAAAAGTGAGTTCTGCCCAAAATCTAAAGAATATAAAATGAAGATTTTTTCGAAAGTAGTACTTTGTGTTTGTCTATCAATAGTTGTTGGTGCTTGTAGTCGTTCGACAACTCCTAGTAAAAATACTAATCTTGGAATTGGGAATTATGAAGAGGACCTTTCTGATGTTCGTGTGAAATACGACCCCAAACCAGTAGCACCAGCACCAAGCGAACGAGTGCCTGTGAAAGAAAAATCTGGAAGCGGTATTGTTCAACTACCACAGCAAGTAAATTCCCAAGTCGATATTGCCCTTGATTCTATTGCTGTCCGAAACAAAAATGTTCGATATTCATCTGGTTATCGAATCCAAGTTTATGTAGGTAATGACCGCCGAGAAGTAGATGAAGCGAAAGTGTTTATTTACCAAAATTTTCCCGAACTCAATACCTATCTTACATTCAGCCAACCAACCTACAAACTCAAAGCGGGCGATTTTACATCAAGATTAGACGCCGAACGCTATTATTCTTTCATCAAACAACGCTATTCAATGGCCATGATGGTTCCCGAAAGAATTGACATCAAAAAAAGTATGCAAACAAAATAAATGTTGAGTTTTGAATGATAGAATGAGTGAATAAAAACTCAGAATCATTTATAGTAAATTTTTAATCAGTAGAAACATACTGATAATTGATAACTGATAATTGAAAATATGACAGCTTATGTTTTTCCTGGGCAGGGTGCTCAGTTTAGTGGAATGGGTAAAAATCTTTACGAAAGTTCGGAATCTGCCCGCCAAATGTTTGAAAAAGCCAACGAAATCTTAGGCTTTGATATTACAAAAGTAATGTTTGAAGGAACCGACGAAGAACTCAAACAAACCAACGTAACTCAGCCCGCAATATTCTTACATTCAGTAATTTTGGCTTCAACCATCGAAGATTTTAAACCAGATATGGTTGCTGGCCACTCTTTGGGCGAGTTTTCGGCTTTAGTGGCTGCTGGAGCATTATCCTTTGAAGATGGTCTGAAATTGGTTTCGCAACGTGCAAATGCCATGCAACGTGCGTGTGAGATAAATCCATCGACAATGGCGGCAATTTTAAACTTAGCCGATAATGTTGTGGAAGATATCTGTGCAGGAATCGACGGTGTTGTTGTGGCGGCTAATTACAACTGCCCAGGCCAACTTGTAATTTCGGGAACGGTTGAGGCCGTAACCGAAGCTTGCGAACAATTAAAAGCCGCAGGTGCAAAAAGAGCCTTGATTTTGCCAGTTGGTGGAGCATTCCACTCGCCATTGATGGAGCCAGCTCGTGAAGAATTGGCCGCAGCGATTGAAAGCACTACTTTCTCGACGCCAAGCTGCCCGATTTATCAAAATGTAAATGCACAACCATCATCTGATGTGACAACTATCAAAGCAAATTTGATAGCACAACTAACGGGCCCAGTTCGCTGGACACAATCAGTACAAAACATGGTAGCTGATGGTGCAACAAAGTTTGTAGAATGTGGCCCAGGAAAGGTTTTGCAAGGTTTAGTGAAGAAAATCGCTCCAGAAGCCGAAACCGCCGGCGTTTAAATTCAATGATTAAATGTTTCAATGATAAAATTAGTGAATAGCTTGTTCATCACATAAATGAAAAGCCCAGTTTGAAAAATCAAGCTGGGCTTCTTTATTTTTTGCAAATCATATTATTATGCAAAACGATTAAAATCGTCAACTATGGGAGCAAAGGAATGAATTTCATCAAACGATTTAAATCGTTTTACTCACAATAATTAAAAATTCGTTGTTCGATTAGCCCCAGAATTTATTCGGGGAAGTATATAAATTACGCCTCCAAAGCCACACGAATAGCTTCTTGTGATAAATTGGCAATTTCTTCACCTGTTTTACCTTTTGGCTCAATTGGCTCAAGGACTGTCCAAGAAAGTTTTGAGAAAGACACCAACGGGAAAAGTCCGCTGTTTGGGTCAAATTTATTGTTTCCTTTGATAGCAATCGGCACAACCAAAGCATTTGGAGCTTTTTTCAATAAGGCGTTGATTCCACCTGCGGCAAAAGGTTTCATTACACCCGAGCGAGAACGTGTACCTTCGGGAAAGATTACGGCCGAATAATTATTTTCGCCAATATATTTACTTAATCGTAAGATTTCGCTCACGGCTTGTTTGCCATCTTTACGGTCTATAAGAGCAGCATTACTTTTATGAAGATTATATGAGATACTCGGAATTCCTTTCGCCAATTCGATTTTAGAAACAAAAATTGGTTGGTATTTACGTAGATACCAATAAATGGCAGGAATATCAAATGTGCTTTGGTGATTAGCAATGAAAACGATTGGTCGGTCGGTTGGTAGCGAGAATTTTTGTGTAAACTTCATGCTTGTACCCGTCAGATACCAGCCAAGAGTAATCAATAAATTTAACACAAAAACAACTTTCTGCTGGGCATTTCGGCCAAAAACATTAAAAGCTATCACTTGAAGTGCATGAAATACCACTAATAATAGGCCAAAATAGACCAAATAAACCGAACTCAGAATGTAATCAATAATCTTTTTCATGCCACAAAAATACGTAAAAAGCACATAGTTTACAGAAAAAGTGTAATAATCTGCGTTTTTTTCTAAAATTAGAAGTACCTTGCACCGTTGTTGAAACTAAACTTTACATTTCAGATACTAATATGGAATTATCCAATTTGCGATTAGAGGTAATGAAGTTTGTCGGACAAAAGATTGATTATTTTGTTGATGAATTTCTGAAGCCTATCGACACTAACTGGCAGCCAACTGATTTTTTGCCTGATTCAAGAAGCGAAGACTTTTTGATTCAAGTAAAAGAATTGCGTGAAACAGCCAAAGACTTGCCCTACGATTATATTGCGGTTTTGATTGGTGATACAATTACCGAAGAGGCACTTCCAACTTACGAATCATGGTTGATTGATGTAGTGGGAGTTGACCAAGTAGATGAACCAAATGGCTGGGCTAAATGGGTACGTGCTTGGACTGCCGAAGAAAACCGCCACGGAGATTTATTGAATAAATTTTTGTATTTATCGGGTCGTGTGAATATGCGTGCTATGGAAACATCAACCCAATATCTGATTGCCGATGGCTTTGATATTGGTACAGGTCGTGACCCATACCGAAACTTTGTTTATACTTCTTTCCAAGAATTAGCAACTAATATTTCGCACCGAAATACTGCAAAATTGGCAAAAGAGTACGGAAACACACCTTTAGCAAAAATTTGTGGTGTAATTGCGGCCGACGAAATGCGTCATGCGAAAGCTTACAAAACATTTATCAGCCATATTTTTGAAGTTGACCCATCAGAAATGATGTTGGCTTTTGAAGATATGATGAAGAAGAAAATTGTGATGCCTGCACACTTCTTGCGTGAGACTGGAATCAATATGGGACAAACGTTCTCTCATTTTTCGGATGCAGCTCAACGTTTGGGGGTTTATACAACTTACGATTACATCGAAATCATGGAATCGTTGTTGAAAGACTGGAAAATTGAGGGTATTCAGAATTTGAATGATGCTGGCGAAAAAGCTCGTGATTACCTAATGGCTCTGCCAAGCAGATTAAGAAGAGTAGCCGAACGCACGAAAATACCAAACATCGAATACCAATTTAGCTGGATTTCGTAAGATTACAAAAACACTTTTCAAAACCCTTTCGTCATTTCGGCGAAGGGGTTTTATTTTTATCCTGACAAAACTTATTCCAAAGCTCTGTTCCTTTAGCTTGTTGCATATTTTTGAGTTGCAGTAAATCAACACACATTTTCTGTATATCTTTCGTAATGGCATAGGTAGCCGCACGAGCGTAATAGGCATCAATATTAAGCGGGTCTAAGGCGATACTCTTTGTGAGCTCTTTGATAGCCGACTGATAGCGTTTGGCTTCAACATGGATATTACCTTGCATCAGGTAATAATTCGATTCGTTGGCATCAATTGTATCTTTTTTTGTTGCAGTCACTCCGCTTTTTCGCCCCATTTTCTCTGTCCAACCCATATCAAAACCCATTTTTATTTCGGCGTTCACTGGTTTTCCTTCCCAGATAGCGGGTTTCCACTTTCCTTCGGTTGTTTTAATGGCTCTTATCAGATTCTTATTGTAGTTTTCGTGTGTGCTTTCAAGAATTTCTATACCTTTTACTTCTCCCCTTTTTGTGATTATAAACCTTGCGTAGAAATCACCCGCTTTATATTCGGGAAAGAAAAAATTATCGGAGATAAATTCGGCAGCAGCTCTATCGGCATCAATAAATAGTGGCTCAAGATAATCTTGCTTCGAAATATAAATCGTATCCTGTCCTTTCGTTCGATACGTTTGTGGAGTAAAACCTAAATTGTGGAATCGTGCTGGTATAAACGAAAACTTTATACCCTTCTCTATGCCTATCGGATAAAAGGAAAGTTTGATATCATTCAAAACCACTATTTTAAAGTTTGAATTATCTGCAATCGTGAGAGTATCGCCTCTGAGAGCATAAATCCCAGTACCAGTTTTTCCATTTACTGTCACTTGAAATGAGTCATTAGGCATAAAACTATACCTAAGCTTCATATTTCGGACTTCTTCTTTTAAGATAGGACTTCCATCAATTAGAGTCAATTCATCTTTCACCCACTCACCAACGAGTTTTTCTTTAAGAGATTGGGCAAAAATAGATGTAGAAAAAAATAAAAAGGTTAGTATTTTGTACATTGCATAGATTGTTATGGACTGACAATTTAGCAAAAAATATAAAACAAAAAAAAGCGAAAATTTGATAAGTTTTGTTTTAGTAACCCTAAAAAACAAAAAAGGCTTACTTTTTCAAGTAAACCTTTTTTTGGGGAGGTAGCAGGACACGCTGTTCGGAACACGCAGTCATGGGGCTCGAAGCGAAACGTCGCACCGTCCACGACCATCGGTACCACAAAACGCTTAAAAAACAAAAAAGGCTTACTTTTTCAAGTAAACCTTTTCTTGGGGAGGTAGATGGGGCTCGAACCCACGACCCTCGGTACCACAAACCGATGCTCTAACCGACTGAGCTACAACCTCCATAATGTGAAACTTTGATTTTTAACCACAAACCGATGCTCTAACTGATTGGCAAACATTTTGCGGCAAACGTTTTGTGAGCTACAACCTCCGTCTCGTATTTGAGACTGCAAAGGTAGAGGTATTTTTTTATTTCTCAAAAAAAATTTGCTCAAATTTATT
>NZ_JBMLRC010000365.1:10804-17900 GCF_049241225.1 Emticicia sp. | reverse complement strand
TCTACATTCTTAATTCTCAATTTTTCATTAATTAAACATATTCTCTGCGTTGTTTCGCTGCCTCTTGTTGTCTTTTCTTTTCGGCTGCGGCTTCGAGTTCTGCTTTGCTACCAACGATAATGTTTTGGTATTTACGGTTACCAGTTCCGGCTGGAATCAAGTGACCAACGATAACGTTCTCTTTCAAGCCTTCGAGTGTATCACGCTTACCTCTTACGGCAGCTTCTGATAATACTTTAGTAGTCTCTTGGAACGATGCCGCTGACATGAATGATTCCGTACCTAACGATGCCGTAGTGATACCTTGTAATGTCGGACGAGCAACCGCTGGCATTGCATCACGAACCACGAGTTGTGCTAAGTCAGCACGTTTCAAGCGGCTATTTTCGTCACGCATTTCACGAGCAGTGATGATTTGTCCTGGTTTGAACTTATCAGATGCACCTGCGTCCATTACAACTTTCTTATCAAGAATCTTATCGTTTCCTGCACGTACTACCCACTTATCAACCATTTGGTTGTCCAAGAAGAGCGTATCACCAGAGTCAATCACCTCAACTTTTTGCATCATTTGGCGAACAATCGTTTCGATGTGCTTATCAGAGATTTTTACCCCTTGTTGGCGATATACGGCTTGTACTTCGTTTACTAAGTATTCTTGTACGGCGGTTGGCCCTTTGATACGAAGAATATCGGCTGGCGTGATAGCTCCATCAGAAAGTGGGTCACCTGCCAATACGAAGTCTCCGTCTTGTACTAAGAATAGTTTCGACAAAGGCACCATGTATTTCATCTTGATACCATCTTTCGCCTCAACAAAAATCTCACGGTTACCACGTTTGATAGCACCGTATTGTACGATACCGTCAATCTCCGATACAACCGCAGGATTTGATGGGTTACGAGCCTCAAATAACTCAGTGATACGAGGCAAACCACCCGTAATATCTCGGTTCATGTTGATGGCACGAGGAATCTTAGCTAAGATTTGTCCAGCTTTGATGATTTTGCCATCTTCCACAGTCAAACGAGCCAATACTGGCAAGTTGTAAGCTTTTTCTTCTTCACCATTGCTTGTTCTTACGATGATTGAAGGGTTTTTCGTACGGTCTTTCGATTCGATGATAACTTTATCACGGAAACCAGTTTGCTCATCGGCTTCTTCTTTATAAGTTACGTTCTCTTCGATTGCATCGTATTCTACAACTCCATCAATATCAGCAAGGATAACGGCGTTAAATTGGTCCCAATGGCAAAGTGTATCACCTTTGGCAACTTGTTGTCCGTCTTTTACTTCCAATGTTGCACCATAAGGTACGTTATTTACGATAAGTACGTTGTTTGTACCTGTTTCGATAATACGAATCTCACCACGACGACCCAACACTGTTGTAATTTCGTTACCTTCACGGTCAGTTGACTGTACGGTACGCATTTCTTCGAGTTGGATTGTTCCAGCAAATTTCGCTTTGATGTTTGCTTCTGAAGCAACGTTTTGGGCAGTACCCCCTGTGTGGAACGTACGGAGTGTAAGCTGAGTACCTGGCTCACCGATTGATTGTGAGGCAATTACACCAACTGCTTCACCACCTTCCGACATACGGCCAGTAGCCAAGTTACGTCCATAACATTTCGCACAAACACCCGTTTGTGTTTCGCAAGTCAATACCGAGCGAATTTCTACTGTTTCGATAGCTGTTTCGTCGATTTCTGCCGCAATTTCTTCGGTGATTTCTTCGCCAGCTTTTACGATAAGTTTCTTCGTCAATGGGTCAATTACATCATAAACCGATGTACGGCCCAAGATACGCTCAGAAAGTGGCTCAACGATGTCTTCGTTGTCTTTCAAAGCTGAAACCTGAATACCACGTAAAGTTCCACAGTCGATTTCGTTTACTACTACGTCTTGAGCAACATCGTGCAAACGACGAGTTAAGTAACCAGCATCGGCAGTTTTTAGGGCTGTATCGGCCAAACCTTTACGAGCACCGTGAGTTGAGATAAAGTATTCGAGTACGTCGAGACCTTCTTTGAAGTTAGACAAGATTGGGTTTTCGATGATTTCTCCAACCGAGCCTTGAATATTCTTTTGTGGTTTCGCCATCAAACCTCTCATACCACCCAACTGACGCACTTGTTCTTGCGAACCACGAGCTCCAGAGTGCATCATCATATAAATTGGGTTGAAACCTGCTTGGTCTTCTTCCAATTGTTTCAATAGAATCACACGCATCGAACTATTTACACGTCCCCAAATATCAATGATTTGGTTATAACGCTCACGCTCAGTAATGATACCGAACATATAGTTGTTTTGTACTTCTTCTACTTCTTTTTTCGCATCTTCAACGAGTTTTGCTTTTTCTGGCGGAACAATGATGTTGTCCAAACCGATTGACAAACCTCCACGGAAGGCTGTTTGATAACCCAATTGCTTGATGTCATCTAAGAATTGTGCTGTACGAGCATAACCAGCTTCTTTGAATACACGACCGATAAGCTGTTGTAGCTTTTTCTTAGTCAATAATTCGTCGAGGTAACCTACTTCTTCAGGTACACACTGGTTAAACAAGATACGTCCAGCAACGGTATCAACGATTTTCCAAACTAAGTTGCCGTTTTCGTCTTTTACCTTCACACGACACTTGATGTGAGCGTGTTTTGAAACCGCACCTTCGTTCATCGCAATGATTACTTCTTCTGGCGAGTAGAAAGTAAGACCTTCACCTGGCTCTTTGTGAGTTGGTGTTGATTTACGTCCTTTCGTTACGAAGTAAAGACCCAATACCATGTCCTGAGAAGGTACAGTGATTGGAGCTCCGTTGGCAGGGTTCAAGATATTATGAGCAGCCAACATCAAGATTGAAGCTTCCATGATTGCTTCCTGACCAAGCGGCACGTGAACGGCCATCTGGTCACCGTCAAAGTCAGCGTTGAAGGCTGTACAAACGAGTGGGTGCAATTGGATTGCTTTTCCTTCCACCAATTTAGGTTGGAAAGCTTGGATACCAAGTCTGTGGAGCGTAGGGGCACGGTTCAAAAGAACAGGGTGTCCTTTCAATACGTTTTCCAAAATATCCCAAACTACTGCATCTTTTCTGTCAACGATTTTCTTAGCAGATTTTACCGTCTTAACGATTCCACGCTCAATTAACTTTCTGATAATGAACGGTTTGAAAAGCTCGGCTGCCATATCTTTTGGTAAACCGCACTCGTGTAGTTTCAATTCTGGACCTACAACGATTACCGAACGACCAGAGTAGTCAACACGCTTTCCAAGTAAGTTTTGGCGGAAACGTCCTTGCTTTCCTTTCAACATATCAGAAAGTGATTTCAAGGCACGGTTACCTTCCGAACGAACAGCGTTTACTTTACGAGAGTTGTCGAACAATGAGTCAACAGCCTCTTGTAACATACGTTTTTCGTTACGTAAGATTACTTCTGGAGCTTTGATTTCTAACAAACGTTTCAAACGGTTGTTACGAATAATCACACGACGGTAGAGGTCATTCAAGTCAGAAGTTGCGAAACGACCACCATCCAATGGCACGAGCGGACGCAATTCTGGTGGAATAACTGGCACCATACGGATAACCATCCACTCAGGTTTATTTTCGATACGAGTGTTTGCATCACGTAAAGCTTCTACGATTTTCAAACGCTTCAAGGCATCAGCCTTACGTTGTTGTGAAGTATCGGTAGCCGCAGCGTGACGAAGGTCGTATGATAATTGGTCTAAGTCAAGGCGAGAAAGCATCATTTCTAAAGCTTCAGCACCCATTTTGGCGATAAATTTATTAGGATCTTTATCGTCGAGCATTTGGTTATCACGTGGCAATTTGTCCATGATGTCCAAATATTCTTCTTCAGTCAAGAAGTCGTTTTTAGAAACTCCATCTTCACCTTTGATACCCGGTTGGATAACGACGTATCTTTCATAGTAAATAATTTGGTCGAGTTTCTTCGACGACATACCTACTAAGTAACCAATTTTGTTTGGTAAACTACGGAAGTACCAAATGTGAGCCACAGGCACAACGAGTTCGATGTGTCCCATACGTTCACGACGTACTTTCTTTTCGGTAACTTCTACACCACAACGGTCGCAGATGATACCTTTGTAGCGAATACGTTTGTATTTACCACAGTGACATTCCCAGTCTTTTACCGGACCGAAGATACGCTCGCAAAACAAACCGCCCATTTCGGGTTTGTAAGTACGATAGTTGATTGTCTCAGGTTGAGTAACCTCGCCAAAAGAGCTTTCTAAGATTGACTCTGGTGAAGCCAAACTGATAGTGATGCTCTGGAAGTCACTATTGAGTTTTTTATTTTTCTTTAAAGACATTTTATATGCTTTTAAAATGTGTCAGAAAACTGTTAATTTTTTGTCTTTCGCTTTGAAAGTTTTTGCACTAAAAATTCAAAAGTTTTATTCTTCTTTTGATAACATTTTACTTGGGTCTCGGCGAGTATCAAAAACTGCTAAGATTTCGACAAGCCCTTTACTGGTATTGATTTGATATAGAATTTTGTAATTACCTTGAACTAAATATCTTACGGTTTCTCCTCCTGCATTATGATTTTCTTGTACTGCTCCCATTTTTGGGAAATTTTCCAAGAGAGTAGTTTTGTCAAAGATTTTATCAATTTCTTTATCTGCAGAGAGTTTGCCTCGATTGATTTTTAATTTCTCATAAACTTCCTCTACATCATTTACAGCAGATTCTTTCCAGTCAACTCTCATCACATTCTATTTTTTACCCTTTCCCTTGCTTCTGAATTAGTGAAAGAAATAGTGCTATTTCGAGCCTTTATTATCTTTTCTGTCAATTCCTGTTCGGTCATTGGTTTCAAAAAATCTTTTTCCGCTTTTCGTTCATAAGTATGTTTTTTGATGAACGAGACAATTTCTTGAACAAAACTTTCATCTTGTTCGTTGGCAAGCCATTCTAAAACTTCTATTTTAGATGTTTGCATTGTTGGAGAAAGTGAATTTGCCATTTTCGAGAAAAATTAATGTTATCATTACGAAATTAAGGAAAAGGTCAAGTTTTTCAACCTTTTCCCCAATAAAACCAATGATTTTATTGCAAAGTAATCTCTAATGCTAAGCCTCGTAATTCGTGAACCAATACGTTGAATGATTCTGGGATATTTGGTTTTGGCAAATTCTCTCCTTTTACGATTGCTTCGTATGCTTTGGCACGACCCAATACATCATCAGATTTTACAGTCAAGATTTCTTGTAAGATATGCGATGCACCGAATGCTTCCAATGCCCAAACCTCCATCTCTCCGAAACGCTGACCACCAAATTGTGCTTTACCACCCAATGGTTGTTGCGTAATGAGTGAGTATGGTCCGATTGAACGGGCGTGCATTTTATCATCAACTAAGTGACCGAGTTTCATCATATACATGATACCTACGGTTACTTTTTGGTCGAATGGCTCACCAGTCAAACCGTTGTATAGTTGCGAACGTCCGTAAGGTGGTAAACCTGCTTCTGCCAATTCGGCTGATACTTCTTCTTCAGTAGCACCATCAAAGATTGGCGTAGCATATTTACGTCCTAATTTTCTACCCGCAAGACCTAATACAACTTCGTATAGCTGACCGATGTTCATACGAGAAGGTACACCAAGTGGGTTCAACACGATGTCCATTGGCTGACCTTCTGCCGTAAATGGCATGTCTTCATCACGAACGATACGAGCCACAACCCCTTTGTTTCCGTGACGACCGGCCATTTTATCACCCACTTTCAACTTACGTTTCTTAGCGATGTAAACTTTAGCCAATTTCACGATACCTGCTGGTAATTCGTCACCAACTTCCAACACAAAACGCTCACGTTTGAATCGACCGATTACTTCGCTACGACGAGCCAAGTAGTTCTTACAAAGTGTTACGATTAGTTTGTTGAAAGCAGGGTCTTCTGTCCAACCATCCAAGATTACATCTCCTAATAAGTTTACTTCTTCAGGAACATTATATTGGCTTTCGTCAACATAATTGTTTTTATCTGGGAATAAGTTATTGGTAATGTTTGAGCGGTTGAATTTCATGCCTTTAGAGATAAGTTCGTCTCCAAATTTATGTTTCACACCTACAGTTGTTTTGCCATCAAGCAATTCAACCATTTTATCAATCATCAATGCACGGAGTTCGATTAATTGGCGTCCGTGTTTTTTCATCAATGCTTTTAATTCGTCTTTGTGTTTCGAACGCTCTTCTTTGCTTGGGCGAGAGAAAAGTTTGGTGTCGATAATTACACCGTCCATTGATGGTGGTGCTTTTTTCGAAGCATCTTTCACGTCACCTGCTTTATCGCCGAAGATAGCACGGAGGAGTTTTTCTTCTGGAGTTGGGTCTGATTCTCCTTTTGGAGTAATCTTACCAATTAGAATATCACCTTCACGTACACGTGTACCAGTGCGAACGATACCGTTTTCGTCGAGGTTCTTTACTGTTTCTTCCGAAACGTTTGGAATCTCAGCCGTTAATTCTTCTTCTCCACGTTTTGTATCACGTACTTCGAGTTCGTATTCTTCGATGTGAATTGATGTGAAAATATCTTCACGAACAACTCTCTCAGAGATTACAATCGCATCCTCAAAGTTATATCCTTGCCAAGGCATGAAGGCAACCAAGAGGTTACGTCCGAGAGCAAGCTCTCCGCCTTGAGTAGCATATCCTTCTACAAGGATTTGACCTTTTTTCACTTCCTGACCTTTTAATACAATCGGACGAATGTTGATACAAGTATCTTGGTTCGTGCGGCGATGTTTGATAAGTTCATAAGAAGTTACGTTAGAATCGAAGCTCACCAATGATTGCTCATGAGTCCAGTTATAACGAACCTTGATAACATTTGCATCAACGTATTCGATAACACCATCTTCTTCGGCAACCACTAAAGTACGTGAGTCACGAGCCAAACGGCCTTCGAGGCCTGTACCTACGATTGGAGCTTCTGGACGCAACAATGGCACTGCTTGACGTTGCATGTTCGAGCCCATCAAGGCACGGTTGGCGTCATCATGCTCAATGAATGGAATCATTGAAGCGGCCACTGATACAATCTGATTTG
>NZ_JBMLRC010000365.1:0-10704 GCF_049241225.1 Emticicia sp. | reverse complement strand
TCATCATGCTCAATGAATGGAATCATTGAAGCGGCCACTGATACAATCTGATTTGAGGCAATATCCATGTAGTCGATTGAATCAGGAGTCTTCATTGGGAAGTCACCTTCATAACGACACTTCAATGTATCAACCAAGAAGTTTCCTTCGGCATCAACATCGGCAGTTGCCATCGCAATATTTTTACCGTCTTCTTCTTCGGCAGTTAAGTAAACCAATTCTTTGGTTAATTTACCGTTTTCAATCTTAACATAAGGGGTTTCGATGAAGCCCATGCTGTTAATTTTGGCATACGTACAAAGCGACGAAATCAAACCGATGTTTGGACCCTCTGGCGTTTCAATCGTACACAAACGACCGTAGTGCGTATAGTGAACGTCACGAACCTCGAAACCTGCACGCTCACGGCTCAATCCACCTGGCCCGAGTGCCGACATACGACGCTTGTGCGTGATTTCGGCCAATGGGTTGGTTTGGTCCATGAACTGTGATAGCTGGTTGGTACCAAAGAATGAGTTGATTACTGAAGAAAGCGTACGAGCGTTAATCAAATCAACTGGTTTGAAATCTTCGTTATCACGAACGTTCATACGTTCTTTGATTGTACGGGCCATACGAGCCAAACCTACACCAAACTGTGCGTAAAGTTGCTCTCCTACGGTACGTACACGACGATTCGATAAGTGGTCAATATCATCGACAACTGCTTTTGAGTTAATCAATGAGATGAGGAACTTAACGATTTCAACGATATCTTGAGTTGTCAATACACCTGTTTCGAGTGGTGTAGTGAGGTTCAATTTTGTATTTACACGGTAGCGACCTACTTCTCCTAAATCATAACGTTTGTCAGAGAAGAACAAACCTTGGATAATCTCACGGGCTGTTGCTTCGTCAGGTGCTTCGGTGTTACGTAACTGACGGTAGATTTGCTCAACGGCCTCTTTTTCAGAGTTTGAGCTATCGCGTTGTAACGTATTATAGATAATGTTAAATTCTGATACGTTGGCATCTTCACGGTGCAAAATGATTGATTTTTGCTCAGTGTTTAAGATAGTGTCAATGTCATCGTCAGAGATGATAGAGTCACGCTCTAAGATTACCTCGTTACGGTCGATAGAAACAACCTCACCAGTATCTTCATCTACGAAGTCTTCTGTCCATGTACGTAATACACGTGCGGCAAGACGACGACCGATTGCTTTTTTCAAGGCTTCACGCGTGCCAGGAATTTCTTCTGACAAACCGAAAAGGTTAAGGATGTCTTTATCAGAACCAAAACCGATTGCACGAAGCAATGTTGTAACTGGGAATTTTTTCTTACGGTCGATGTACGCATACATTACGTTGTTTACGTCAGTCGAGAATTCAATCCACGAACCTTTCATCGGGATTACACGAGCTGAGTAAAGTTTCGTTCCGTTAGTGTGCTTGCTCATTGAGAAGAACACCCCTGGCGAACGGTGTAATTGTGATACGATAACACGCTCAGCTCCGTTGATAACGAATGAGCCACGACCATTCATGTATGGAATGTTACCGAGGAATACTTCTTGCTCGATTGTCTCGAAGTCTTCGTTGTCGGTATCATTACAAATCAAACGCAATTTTGCTTTTAAAGGCACAGCGTAAGTAAGACCACGGTCAATACACTCATCAACTGAGTATTTTGGTGGGTCGATGGTGTAATCGACGAATTCCAACACGTAGTTTTCACGTGAGTCGGCGATTGGGAAGTTTTCGGCAAATACATTGAAAAGCCCTTCCATTTTGCGATTTTCGGCTGGAGTCTCAATCTGGAAAAAATCTTGGAAAGATTTTACCTGAATATCCAAGAAGTCTGGGTATTCGATGAGCGGCTTTACCGTTGCGAAACTTTTTCTACCGGTTTCTGTCAGATTCAAGGTTTGAAAAGTTTTAAGTGATATAAAATTTTTAACTTGTTGTTTAAAGCACAAAGTCCACAGTCAATAGTCGTCAGTCAACAGATTATTGAGAAATGAAGCAAAACTTATGCTAAAAACTTTTTTATATCGTAGTGAAGCGAATGATTATCCCTGTGCGACTATCCTACGAAAACAGCCGTGTATCGGACAAAAATTCTACTAATGAAAAGCGTATTTTTTCGGGGTAATCTTAAATAGGGTGCGAAATTACGAAATGATAACGAAAAAAACAAGATTTTATTAGGATTTTTCGTAGTGTTTTTATTAATAGGGGCTGATATTGAAAGAAGAATAAAAAATTAATAAATAAAATATGGCTTTTAGACTTTTCTGAAATTTTAGTTTTAAATTTCGATATAAGAAGATCTGTTATTCACCGAATAAGCCTTACTGTTTTAAATCAAATTACAGCTATTTTATTACTTGATGAAGGTTAAAGTAGTATGATATTTGTTCATGATAGATTTAAGGCTTTCCAATTTTAGACTATTTAATCAATGAGCGAAGCTCTGCAATATTTAATTTTTGTGTCGATTGTCATAATTGCTGTAGTAGTGGTGTTTTTACTGATGAAAAACTCTTACGCTAAGTATCGACATATCTACATAAATAATGTAGAAGAATTATCGAGGCATTATTATCGCTATGTGCAATACTTTTGGGGTGTCGGAGTCTTTGTCCCTTTTAGTGAATTTGTTGTAGAACTGTTTGGAATTAGGAAAGAAAGCGAATTGATTTTTAATCTAGCAGTAGGCCTTTTTTGTTTGGGGGTTGCTTTTTTTAGTCGATATTTTGATTTTCTTCGTAAGAATTTACACCGACTTTTTGCTGCTTTTTTTGCCATTTACAATCTCTCGATTTTATTTAAAATAGCCAATCTTGAACAAATGGATTATCTAACATTGGCCGAGTTTACCCTCGTCAATATGATTTCCTATTATGTTTTTTATACATTTAAATACTTCTACACCTACTTTATTACTATTGTTTTTTGTTTGTTACTACTATTTGGGGGCGGATTTATTAGCAAAGTAGATTTTGTTATTTATTTCAATAGTTCGTTTATCGCCTTTGTAATCAACTATGTAATTCACTTCATTGACCTTAGTATCAAAGAAAACCTCTTTTTTGCCTATAAATTTGTGAATCGCGGTAATCTGGTAATCATAGGCGTCAACACAGAGGGAGTAGTGACATTTGTCAGTAAAAATGCTGAGCAAATTCTAGGATACACAGATGAAGAATGGATAGGTAAAATCTGGGAAGGCGATATTGCAAGAACCTTAGGCTTAGAGCAAAATGATGTCGGTAATACAAAAAAAATAAAGATAAAAGATGGTAGTTATAAGTTTCTCGACTGGCACGAAGAGGTATTTAATAATGACTTGGTGCTGAAAGTTGGGCGAGATGTAACTGATATAAAAAAAACCGAAACCCAACTCACAACCACTAATAACCGCCTCAATAGCCTGTTATCCAATATCGGTGATTTGGTTTTCGTGTTGAGTTTAGACTATGTTTTTACGGAGTATTATCAGAATGAAAATAACGAGGAATTATTGATTCCGCCCTCTATGTTTTTGGGAAAAAATATCAACCAGATTGGTTTCCCCGATGATGCCCTCAATGCCATCAAGGCAGCAATGGATAAAACAATTGCTACTCACAAAAAATCAACGGCGGAGTATAGTTTACAATCAGAGGTTGGTCGTCAATGGTTTAGTGTGGTTATTTCGCCACTTACCGATGATGCCGGTAACCTTGCAGAAATTATTTGTATTGCACGAAATATTACTGATAATAAAAAAGCAGAACTCGAACTTAAACGAACCAAAGAAATACTTGAGCAAACCAATCGTGTGGCAAGAGTAGGTGGTTGGGAATATAATTTGATTGATAAAAAAGTTTATTCTTCAAAAATTACTAAAGAAATCTTTGAAGTTTTTGATGGCAGAGAATCTGATTTTGAGCAAATAATTGGTTATTTTGATGAGAAAAATTCTAAGGAATTACTTCTAAAAGCTATCAGTAAATGTATTGAACAGGGGGTAGCTTATGATCTTGAAGTTCAAATTACGACAGCTCTCGGAAATAAACGTTGGGTGAGAGCCAAAGGGAACGCCGAGTTTAGTGATGGTGTATGTCGTAGAGTTTATGGAATTGTACAAGATATCGATGTGCAAATTCAATCCCAAAACGCTCTCAAGCAAAGCGAAGAGAAGTTTAGGTATATCAGCGAGAATATATCGGATGTGGTGATTGTTTTAGAGGACAACAAAGTTTCGTATTTATCATCCGCTCACGAACGCCAGTTTGGCTATTCTACTGAGGAAGCAATTCTGATTGCCGAACGTGATATTTACGAGTTTTTCCATCCGGATGACCATGAGTTCTTAAGGAATCTGTACCGCAAGGCGATCAAGAATAAAACTCCCAAAATTACCTATATTGTGCGTTTTTTACACAAAAATGGTGAGTATTTATGGAGAGAAGACTCGGTCACGCTAATCTATGATTCAAGGGGATATTTGGTTATGCGTTTGATTACGGCAAGAGATGTTAGTGAGCGTAAAAAACAAGAAATTGCCAATCAGCTCCGACAAGAACGAGTGCTTTTGCAAAATGATATTCTGATTCGTTTGTCCAAAACGCATCTTGAGGAGGGTAATTTCTGGAAAAATGGACTACATACAATAACCGAAGCCGCCGCAGAGGGTATAGGTGTTGGGCGTGTGAGTTTGTGGATTTTTGAGGGAAATCATATTTCTTGTCTGGATTTATTCCTCAAAGATTCTCAAACCCATACTATCACCGGGCCAATTTATGAAGCAGAATTTCCGATATATTTTCAAGGATTAAGAAGTGAAGTGGCAATCATCGCCAACGATGCTTACACCCATAAATATACTCAAGAGCTTACGGAAGTATACTTGAAAGTTACGGACATCAAATCACTGCTTGATCTACCCATTTATATAGGCGGTGAGCTAATCGGGATAATTTGTTGGGAACAACTACACGAATGTAAATATTGGTCAGATGATGATATAGCTTTCGCTCGTTCGATAGCAGATTTTATTTCGCTCGGAATCGAAGCCGATAAACGCTTAAAGGCAGAAAATGAACTCAAAAGAACCAAAATACTTTTAGAACAAACAAGCCTTGTCGCAAAAGTTGGAGGCTGGGAAATTGACGTCTTAAATCAGACAGTTTTCTTTTCTGATATAAACAAGGCAACCCTAGAAGCTCCGCCAGAATTTGATTTGAATCTTGACAGTGCCTTAACTTTCTTTAGGGAGGGTGAAGATCGACAGCTAGTATTTGATTCTTTCAATGAATGTTTCAAGAAAGGAATTCCGTTTGATATTGAAGTACAGATCATTACTTTCAAAGGAAATGAACGTTGGGTCAGAGCCTTAGGCCAAGCCGAATATAGCAACGGTAGGTGTAAAAGGCTTTACGGAACTTTTCAAGATATTGATGAGCAAGTGAAGCTTGTTAAGATAATTAAAGACAAAGAGCAGCAATACAGAACCCTAATCTCCAATATTTCGAGTGTTACGTTTCGTTGCTTGAATGATGAAAACTGGACAATGATTTTTATAAGTGATGCCATCGAACAACTCACGGGGTATCCTGCCGAAGATTTTATTTTAAATAAAAAATTAAGTTATGCCGATATCATTCATCCGGATGATAGAGTGTATGTCAATGAAGGTTCAGAAGATATAAACCAAGAATATACTATAGAATATCGAATAATTAATAAAGCAAATGAAGTAATTTGGGTAAACGAAAAAGGGAGGTGGTATTTTGATGAGATTGAAAAACGATTAATGCTCGATGGTATTATTTCGAATATTACCGAACGAAAGCATGCCGAAATGGCTCTTGTTCAGAGTTATGAAGAGCTAAAAAATACTCAAACTCAATTATTAGCTATTCAGGTGGAGCAAGATAAATTTGTAAATCTTGTGAAATATTCGGGTGCTTTTATTGCTATGTCGGATTTGCACGGAAATCTAATTTTCTTGAACGAAAAAGGCAAGCAAATTTCTGGTATGGGAGATGATTTTTTTGGGCTAACTGCAAAAGACTGCCATTCCGAACAAGGCGGAATCTTGCTCAATACAGTTATCATTCCACAGGTTATAAAGCATGGAATGTGGCAAGGTGAGCATGATTTAATCAATATCAAAACCAAAGAAATTAGATATACCGATGCGACGATCTTCTTAATAAGAGACCCCCTCTCTAAAAAAGCCATTGCTTTTGCTACGATTCAAATTGATATTACCGAAAGAAAAAAAGCGGAAGCTCAATTACTCGAAAACCAACGAGAATTACTGTATAAAAGTGAAATGTTGGCCGCTATTGCCAAAACAACCGAAAAACTCTTGGTTAGTAAGAATATCGAGGAAACACTCAACGAAACCTTCAAACTAGTTGGTGAGTCAATCGAAACCGACAGAGTATATTACTTTGAGCATGATTTCAAAACTAATCTGATTAGTCAAAAAGTTGAATGGGTGCGTCCGGGTATAAGCTCACAGATAAATAATCTCGACACCCATAATCTATCATTCGATGATATTTCTTTTTATACCGAACCACTGCGTCAGAATAAAATTTTTCAGAAAACATTAAGTGAAGTAGAAAATCCCACAATTATTGGCCGTTGGATAAAGCAAGAAATTTTGTCGGTGCTTTTGTTGCCAATCATGATTAAAGATAAGTTCTATGGATTCATTGGTTTTGATGATTGTACGCATGAACAAATCTGGTCAGAAGATAAAATCAATATTTTGCTTTCGTTGGCTACCAACATCGCCAATGCGATTGAACGCATCAATAATGAGATTATTATCAGCGAAAGTGAAGGCAATTTCCGTCAACTCAACGAAACCATCGAAGATGTATTTTTACTTTTCGATGTTATCAATCAAAAATATATATATGTGAGTCCATCTTGTAAAAAAGTATTGGGTGCGGAGCAGAGCTATTTTTATGAGCAAAATACATTTGTACGTGATTATCTTTTTGAAGAAGACCACAATATAAATTTGGTGATTGATGAACAAATTAAAAATCAAAACTCTTCCGAAGTAGAATATAGAATCAAAACCGAAGATGGTAGTGAGAAATGGATATACCAGAAATCTTTCGGAATCAGAAATGAAGCGGGCGAATTAATCAGAATTTCGGGTGTATGCTCGGATATTACTGAGCGAAAAATAATTCAAAGTGAAGTAAAACAACTGTCGCTAGTAGCCGAAAGAATTACTAATGGGGTGCTAATTGCTGATATCGAAGGGCGAATATTATGGGCAAATCAAAGCTATTTGGATATGATGGAAGTTGAGTTGTCGCAGATAATTGGAAAACGTCCGAGAGATTTATTTAATCCACGTAATAAGGATATTCAAAATGAAATAGACGTAATAAATGGGTATAATTTTAGCCTTGAATTAGAAGTTGATACTTTCAAGAAAAATCAAAAATGGATTGAAGTGCTGAATACGGCTATCAAAGACGATGATGGGAATCTTATTCAGCAAATAGAAGTTGTGATTGATATTTCTGAACGAAAAAAAGCAGAAAGTTTACTAAAGGAGAGCGAAGAAAGGTTCCGTTTTATTGCAGAAAATACTTCAGATGGTATTTTTGTTATCGAAAACACCCTTATTGTCTACACTTCCCCTTCTTTTCAGAAAATGTTTGGGTATACTTTCCTCGAAAGTGTAGAACATAGTAAAGGAAACCTCCTAGCTTTAGTGCATCCTGATGATGTCGAAGTTTTTGTTCGTGTTGTGAGCGAAGCTGTCAGTTCACGGCACATTACATTTACACATCAATATCGTACGCTGCATAAAAACGGGCACTACGTTTGGCGAGAAGATACCGTTACGATCATTTACAAAGACGACACCGTATTTAGATTTATTAGCGTTGTAAGAGATATAACTGAGCGTAAAAAAGCCGAAGAACGACTCAGAGAAAGCGAACGCAAATTAAGTAGCATATTAAATTCCTTAGATGAGGTGGTGTGGGCAATCAGTGTACCAGACTATAGGCTGTTGTTAGTGAGTAAATCATTTGAAAAGGTTTATGGAAAAACCTCAAAAGAATGGAAAAGAAATTTTGATTTGTGGAAAAATGCTATTGTTGATGAAGACAAAGCCATAGGAGAAAAAGTACAACAAGACGTACTAACTTTAGGAACAGGCTATGGTGTGTATCGAATATTAGATACTCATGGAAATATCAAATGGCTTGAGAATGCAGCCAAAATGGTGAAAAATGAAAAAGATGAACCATACATGATTATGGGTATCACGACCGATATTACCGAGAAAAAAATCGCCGAAGAAGCACTGAGAGAAGCCCAAGAGGTGGCCGATGAGGCAAACCGTGCAAGAGCGGAGTTAGAACTAAGAGCCCTGCAAATGCAAATGAACCCACATTTTGTGTTTAATGCCCTCAACTCGATTCAAAGCTACGTAATGAATCAAGACACGCTTACGGCTAACATGTACTTATCAAAATTCTCACGATTGATTCGCTTGTTCCTTGATTCTTCACGTAGTAAGTTCATCCCATTGGCCGAAGAGATCAAACTCCTCACACTTTACATCGAATTAGAGAAAATTAGGTTTGAAAGTAAGTTTGACTTTGAAATAATTGTTGATCCCTCTGTAAATAAATATATCGAAATTCCAACAATGATTTTACAGCCTTTCATCGAAAATGCGATCAATCATGGCCTCAGATACAAACACCAAAAGGGACTTTTGAGTATCAGATTCTACAAGGAATTAGGCTATCTGATTTGTAAAATCGAAGATGATGGTGTGGGTCGAAGAAATGCCGAAAAAATTCAAGGAAAATCAAGCAAAGGTTATAAATCGCAAGGACTAAAAATCACGACCGAACGCCTAACGACTTACAATAAAATCAATGATGCCAACATTGTGTTTTCAATCAAAGATCGTATCGAAAACCCTGCCAGTCCGAACGATGAGGTTGGTACAGTCATCGAAATCCGATTCCCAGAAAATTAAACAAAAACCATATTCAGAAGTTAGCTTATAAGCTTTCGATAAAGAAATAGCTTAGCAATCATGTGTCATTCTTCACATTGATTGCTTAATTTTGCAAAAAATAGGGGTTTATTGCTTGCAGGAAACTTCCATTGAGCACTAAACATTAATCATTATACATTAATATAAATGGCACTTAGCGAACAAGAATTATTACGCCGTCAGAAAAGACAAGACCTAATGGCAATGGGCATTGACCCATATCCTGCCGATTTATTTGAAGTAAACGTAACGGCCGCCGATATTGAGAAAAACTACGAAAACAATAAACTCGATTATAAAAACGTATCAATCGCTGGTCGTTTGATGTCGTTTCGTATCATGGGAAGTGCGTCTTTTGCCGAATTGCAAGATTCAACGGGCCGTATCCAATTATACTTCCGTCGTGACGACCTCTGCCCAGGTGAAGACAAAACACTCTATAACACAGTTTTCAAGAAATTGCTTGATATTGGCGATATTATTGGTGTAAAAGGCTATGTTTTTACCACTCAAACTGGCGAAACTTCGATTCACGTTACCGAATTTAAGATTCTTAATAAATCGCTTCGCCCGCTTCCAGTAGTGAAAGAAGTTGATGGCAAAGTCTATGATGCTTTCTCTGACCCAGAGCAACGCTACCGCCAACGCTACGTTGACCTCATCGTGAATCCGCACGTAAAAGATGTTTTCATCAAACGTGCAAAAATCATCAGCACGATGCGTAAAATGTTTGATGAAAAAGGCTGGCTCGAAGTAGAAACACCAATCTTACAGCCTATTCATGGTGGAGCAGCGGCACGCCCATTTGCTACGCACCACAATACGCTCGATATGCCTTTGTATATGCGTATCGCCAACGAACTTTACCTCAAACGCCTCATTGTGGGTGGTTTTGATGGTGTTTATGAGTTCGGGAAAATGTTCCGCAACGAAGGAATGGACCGCACACATAACCCAGAATTTACTTCGCTCGAATTCTACGTGGCCTATAAAGACTACGAATGGATGATGGGAATTACGGAAGAGATTTTCGAGAAAGTAGCAATGGCCGTTCATGGTTCAACGACTTTCAAATTAGGCGAAAACGAATTGAATTTTGCTGGTCCATTTGCTCGCTTGAGTATCTTGGAAGCCATCGAAAAATATACAGGTGTAAACTTAGCCGATTTGAGCGAAGAAGAAACCCGTGCTTATTGCCGCCAGTGGGGAATGGAAATTGACGACACAATGGGCAAAGCCAAATTGATTGACGAAATTTTTGGCGAAAAAGTAGAAGCAAACCTTATCCAGCCGACGTTTATCATTGATTATCCAGTCGAGATGTCGCCACTAACAAAGAAACACCGCTCAAAACCAGGTTTGGTTGAGCGTTTTGAATTGTTTGTGAATGGAAAAGAGGTGGCTAATGCGTACTCTGAGCTAAACGACCCAATCGACCAACGTGAGCGTTTTGAAGAACAACTCAAATTGGCTGAGCGTGGCGATGAGGAAGCAATGGCAATGGACGAAGATTTCATTCGCTCGCTCGAATACGGAATGCCACCAACGGCAGGTATCGGTATCGGTATCGACCGTCTCACGATGATGTTGACCGATAACGTAAGTATTCAAGAGGTGCTTTTCTTCCCGCAAATGCGACCAGAGAAAAAACAAGAACTCTCGCAAGAAGCTGATTA
>NZ_JBMLRC010000364.1:18008-19988 GCF_049241225.1 Emticicia sp. | reverse complement strand
AAAAATTTGCATTTTTGAGTATTTCAGACCGTGGCAAAGGTAAAGATGGAAATGCACTTTATTATAGAGCGGCTGGCGAGAAAGAATTTAAGCCAATTATTGCTGAAATTACTAATTCGAGTTATAGCATTGTTGATAATATCGGACAAGCATTTTTGGTTCAGACTAACCACAATGCTCCAAATGATAAAGTAGAAAAATTTGATGTTGCTACGGGTAAATGGTCAACAATTTTACCCGAAAAACCCGAGCCATTACAAGGTGTAAGCTCAGCAGGTGGAAAGTTATTTGCTTTGTATCTGAAAGACGTTACGACTCGTGTTTATGTCTATGATTTCAAAGGAAAGCTTGAAAATGAAGTGCAATTGCCATCACTCGGCTCGGCTGGTGGCTTTGGTGGCGAAGCAGATGATAAATTTGTGTTTTATACATTTAGCACCTTCAACTACCCTCCTACTATTTTCAGATATGACATTGCCAGTAAGAAAAGTACCGTTTTCCGCTCTCCAGAAGTAGATTTCAAAGCAACTGACTTCGAGACAAAACAAGTTTTTTATACGAGTAAAGATGGCACGAAAATTCCGATGTTTATTGTCTATAAAAAAGGCTTGAAACTCAACGGACTAAATCCAACCTTACTTTATGGATACGGTGGTTTTAATGTAAACCTAAACCCAGGTTTTAGTCCAACTTTGATTCCATTTTTGGAGCAAGGCGGCGTATATGCTTCGGCTAACCTTCGTGGCGGTGGTGAATATGGCGAAAAATGGCACGAACAAGGCATGAAACTCAAAAAACAGAATGTTTTTGATGATTTTATTGCAGCAGGTGAATATTTGATTGCTCAAAAATATTGTGATAATGCTCATTTGGCCATTCGTGGTGGCTCAAATGGAGGTCTTTTGGTGGGTGCGGTGATGAACCAACGTCCAGATTTGGCGAAAGTCGCTATTCCACAGGTGGGTGTAATGGATATGTTGCGTTTCCAGAAATTTACGATTGGCTGGAACTGGATTGCCGATTATGGTTCGTCAGATAATGCCGAAGAATTTAAAACTTTGTATGGTTATTCTCCGATTCATAACATCAAATCGGGCGTAAATTACCCTGCAACGCTCATCACCACGGCCGACCATGATGATAGAGTTGTGCCAGCACACTCATTTAAGTATGCAGCAACTTTACAAGAAAAGGGTGCGGCAAGCAGCAAAAATCCGTTATTGATAAAGATTGACACAAACTCTGGTCACGGAGCGAGTAATACCAAGAAAAACCTCGAATCGACGGCTGATATTTACGCCTTTATTTGGTGGAATATGGGTTTTGTGCCGAAGTTTTAAGAAAGTTTCATTATGGCACATCTTGTTGGATGTGCCATAATTTATCAAACCTGCTCAATTAATTTTCTAAAACCACTTTCTTTTTCGTGATATAGATTTTGTTGAGTATTTTTTTCAGCAATTAGCTTTTCTTTCAACAAAATTATTGA
Organism: Emticicia sp.; assembly: GCF_049241225.1. Taxonomy (NCBI): domain Bacteria; kingdom Pseudomonadati; phylum Bacteroidota; class Cytophagia; order Cytophagales; family Leadbetterellaceae; genus Emticicia; species Emticicia sp. The sequence continues at coordinate 18,499 of NZ_JBMLRC010000364.1, read as the reverse complement.
ATCACGAAGCGATAATATTGAATTGTAAGCATCCACAATCTTTTCTCTTATTTCAAGACCTAAAAAGATGTTATCAAAGAAATAATCTGCAAACTCCCAAGATGTATCAAAATTAACTGTAGCTGGCAATAAATCAGGCTTTAAACCATTCAGTTCTCTTTTAAGTTTGTTTAAAACATAATTTATTTCTACGATTCCCAGCTTTGCATCTTTCATTTTTTCACGTTTCCAATGGGTAATCATCGCTCCACCGCCAACTATATCCCAATTTGCATATAATTTAGCATCTTCTAAATCCTCACTCACTTTAGGAATTATTAGCAAGACTTTTTCAGCCGCTGAAATTGCCTCTTGAATTTCGATTTTATAAACATCAATCTTCACAAGTTCTTCTTGCTTAGTAAAAATCTCCACTAATCTCGGATGGTTATTTTCTTTCAATAACTTTACTTTTTCTTGAATAAGGCCCTCGTATTGAACTTTAAGCGTCT
>NZ_JBMLRC010000364.1:0-17908 GCF_049241225.1 Emticicia sp. | reverse complement strand
TTCAATAACTTTACTTTTTCTTGAATAAGGCCCTCGTATTGAACTTTAAGCGTCTCAAAATCAAATAGTTGGGCTTCGTAAGATTTTATTTCAAGAGCAAGATTATCAACTTTATTTTGCTGACTTTCATATTGAATTTTTGCTTGATAGTACTCGGCTTGTTCACGCTCTAATTCGGTAAACTTCTTATTCAATAAATCGTACCAAATAGATTTCAGCGTAATTGTTTCAAGGTCTTTAACATCCTGAAACTCTTCGTTCATTCTGCGTTTTGTAGCTTCCAATCTTTGCTGTTCGATTCCTTGCACTCGCTTGGCTTCTTGCAGCTTTTGAGCAATTTGTTTTCTATTTTCGAACTTTTGGCTAGTTGTTAGTAATTCGGCATTGAGTGAATCTGGTATCATGTTTTTCGGTTTAATTAGGCCGTAAAACTGATACAAAAAACTGGTTTCTCAGAGTGGATTTAAGCCAAAGGAACGTTTTGAATGATATTCGGATAAAAAGAACGATGAATTTATTCACCCCTCCACATCCTGGTGCTTCCAAAGTTCTTGGAAAATTGGATTTGAGGTTTTCAAAGCCTCAAATGTACCTTCGGCAACAATTTTCCCCTGACTTAATACATACACATAATCGAAATAACGAAGTAAATGCAAACGATGAAGCGAAGAAATGACTGCTTTATCGGAGAAAGTTTCAAACAAACGCTCATAAATCAATGCTTCGGTTTTGGGGTCAACGCTGCTCGTTGGTTCGTCCATCAGCACCACTTCGCTGGTTTGAGCGGCCAAAATTCCACGAGCCAAAGCCAAACGTTGCTTTTGTCCACCCGAAAGATTTACGCCTTTTTCCTGAATACTCGATTCCAGTCCGTTTGGCAAATTTTTGGCCGTATCAGTAAAATAAGCTTCTTCACAAACCTTCCAAACATCGGCCTCCTCAAAAGGTAATCCGAGCGTAATATTATAGCGAATCGTATTCTCAAAAATCTCTGGTTCTTGCGGAAAAAGCGTCACAGTTTCGTTGAGCGTTGCCATCTGAAAGGGTTTTCCATCCACTTCAAAACTTAGGCCTGTTTCTGGCTCATAAAGTCCTCGTAATAAAGCCAATAGCGTACTTTTCCCACTACCACTTTCGCCAATAAAAGCAATTTTCTTCCCTCGTTGAATCTTTATCGAAATATCATGTAAACTTTGCGGAGCGTGGCCTTCATCATACGTATCTCGGTGCGAAAAGCTTAGATTATCAATCGTAATCGTTTGCCAGTTTTGTGGCAATGCAATCGTTGTTTCTGCTCGGTGATTTTTGGCATAATCTTCACCAATCGAGCGGGCCGTTTGCACATCGGTATTGTACTGCACAATTTCGGTATATTGCCAAGCCACATCATGAAAAACACTCGTAAACTGATTCACAAAGCCCAAAAGTGTAACCAAACCACCCACATAAAAAACCTTATTTGGCTCGTAGTTTTGATACACATAGCCCAGCGTAATGACCACGTAAGTGAAACCAACGAGCATTTCGGCCGTAAACCATTTCCATTCGTTTATTGCCACATTTTTGCGAAATGGCGGAAACAAATCTTTCACTTTTGCCATCAAACCTGATTCCATACTTTTCTCCAAACGCAGCGTAATGACAGTAATGATATTTGAAAGGCTATCGAAAAGCGTTGAGGAAATTGTATGTTCTTTTTCGTTTACTTCGTCGAGCGTTTTGATGAAAGGTTTATCGAATTGAAAAATTACCCAAATCGTAAAAATGCCAATCAAAATACCGATTCCGCCAAAAAGTGGCGAAAAATAAAGCATTGCACCGAAAGAAAAAACAAACTTTGAGAAAGCATGCAAAAACATAAATCCATTTTGAAAGAAGTTTTTAAGTGCCTCATAAGCCTTTCTAATGCGGTTAATAGTTGAGCCACTGTGATGGTCTTGGTGCCATTTTACGGGTAAATGAAGTGCCTGATGATACATTTCTTGCAAGAAATTTCTGCTCAAATTAAACGCCAGTTGACGCTCCATGATTCGAGCTGGGCCATGAAAAGCCCACTCTAAGAGTTTTAGCCCTAAATAACCCAAAGCATACCAAACCGTATATTTGATTGTATGCTGAAAATCATGCTGAATTTTATCAATAAACCACCCAAATAGAATCGGATTGAGAGAAAACACCACATTGGCCAAAGCAAAGAGGGCGTAAATAAGTAAATATCTTTTTCGCTCATGCTTGGCATATTTCCAAGCAGTTTTCAATAATGAGATATATGGATTTTTATAAATTTTCTGTTCCATCGTGGCAATTTAGACTCCTGTAATTAATTTTCAAGGCCACAATTTAGTCAATTTTAAGCTTGGGTTTGAATAAAGTATCAATTTTGAGCAATAAATCATTTGAAAGCCTACATACTTCCATATACTTTTGCAGCCTAGATTTTAACCCTCAATATGACAAACATTACTCGACAAACTTTTCTGAAACAATGCCTCGGAGTAGGCACTCTACTTACTTTTTCGCCCTATTTGGCTTGGGCTGATGATAATGATGATTTTTTTGTAAAAGTTGTACAAGCCAATAATCAAGAGGTTGATAAATTAATAAAGGTTTTAGAGCCAGAAATAACCGAAATTCGTCGTCGATTGGGTTTTGATTTTGCTAATCTTTCGGCGGCATTAGCCGAGCCAACTTCTCGTTTTTATCAGAAAGACGCCCTCGTGCCTTACATGACCAAAATCTTACGTTTTCTGATAAAATATCAAAAATCTGATGGTACGCTCGACCTCGGAAATTTGGCTTCTCCACCCGATACTGCGTTTATTTTAGAGCCAATCTGTGCAGCTGATGTAATTTTACGGAAGCTCTCCATGCCTTCGCTATCGGAAGTAAAAACACTTCTAAAAGATTTTATCTTGAAAGCTGGCGAAGCCATGCGTACGGGCGGTGTGCATACACCTAACCACCGCTGGGTGATTTCGGCCGCATTAGCCCGTATCAATGATCTATATCCAAATAAAAAATATGTCAATCGAATTGATGAATGGCTTTCGGAAAATATTTTTATAGATGCCGATGGTCATTATCTCGAACGAAGCATGATTTACGGGGAAGTGACCGATAATTGCCTAATTACGGTAGCTCGCTTACTAAAACGCCCAAAACTCTACGATTATGTGCGTAAAAATCTCCGCATGACTTATTTTTACATGGAGCCAAACGGCGAAATTGTCACAAACGATTCGAGACGACAAGACCAGTTTATTGGCATGAATGTGCTGCCGTTTTATTTGGATTATCGCCACATGGCTTTGCACGATAATAATGCTGAGTTTGCGGCCATCAGCAAGCAAATTGAGCAAACCAAAGGCTTTGATGAGAAAACAATGCCTGACTTGTTGGCATTTTTTACGGAAGACCCCGATTTACGCAAGCCATTGCCCAAACCTGCGATCTTGAACACAAATTTTGAGCAGTTTTTCAAGACAACCAACTTGGTCAGAATTCGTAGAAACGATACAACCATGACGATTTTTGGAGGAACAGATAAACCAACAATCATTGGTTCGGGACGCTCGACGAGTGCCAATTTCTTTACTTTCAGAAAAGGCGAAGCAATTTTGAAATACATGCGTTTTTCGACCGATTTCTTTAGTACGGGATATTTCAGAAGCGATGGATTGAAGAAAGAAGGCAATAAATATATACTCAGCCAGCGAATCGAAGCTCCTTATTATCAACCACTTCCGGCTAAATTCAAAAGAGCGGATGGCGATTATAAGCACAGCAAAAGCACCGATGGGCGTTTCTGGAATAAAATGGATTTTGAGAACAGACCGCAGAGCAATATCAAAAACATAGAAACCATTATAAGTGTAGAAGAAAAAAGTGGCGGTGCTGAGCTAAATTTTGCAGTAAAAGGTGCCGATGGCGTAAAAGTAACAATAGAATTTTGCTTCAAAGAAGGCGGAGAATTTATTGGGTTGAAAAAACTTGATGATGTAGATAATTATACACTCGAAAGCGGCACGGGTGAATATAAATTTGGTAAGGACAGCATCAAATTTGGAGAAGGCACTTTCAAACATTCAAGATTACGTGGACTCGAAGGCGAAATGTACACCTCACACTTCGGAAGCCTTCGCACCGAAGGAATGCACGTTTTCCTGACAGGCATTACGCCTTTTGAGCATAAAATTACATTGTCGTAGATATTATAAAGGTTCTATTTTTGATCGATTAATCATAAATAGTAGTAAAAATTAAATCGATAATGTTAGGGCTAACTACGCTCAAGCTAACAAGAGATTCGTAAAAGTTCATCTTATACAACTTTTATGAATCTCTTGTTTTTTATCAGACAAAAAAAGCAGTAATTCTCTATCTATGAGAAAATTACTGCTTGACCCCAAAAACTCCAAAAAACCACGACTCCGCGAAGTCGTGCTACTATTTATTAAAGATTTTTATAAAATTATTAATTAACCAATTTTCATCTGACTTTAACAACGAAGTCATGGTGTTATCGGCAAATACCGAAACTTTGCTTATGTCGTTGACTATTTTCAGGAATTCTTCCTTTTCGGCAGTATCAGGTTGAATACTCTCTTTAATATCCTGCATTGCCTCGATTAATGGTCCGATTTCTCGGCGTCGTCGCTCTTTTGCAATTTGCTTAGCAACTTTCCAAATATCCTTCTCTGCAATGAAATACTCCTTGCGTTCGCCAGGCAGTAATTGCTTATAAATCAAACCCCAATCCATCAAATCTCTAAGGTTCATATTTACATTCCCTCTTGAAATTTGTAAATCAGCCATGATTTCATCAGCATTCATAGACTTAGACGAAAGCAAAAGCAATGCGTGTATCTGTGCCATTGTGCGATTTATACCCCACTGCGTGGCCAGCGTACCCCATGTATGGATAAACTTATCTTTTGCTTCTTTTAATTCCATTAATGACATTTTTGTTTTTTAGACTTGATATATTATAAGCACGTAAGTGTATTAGTTCCCCAAAGTAAAATAACCTTTTTGAATTTTCAAAATATTCTGAAAGTTTTTTTTATTTTATCTTGTCGAATTTATTGAGTGGCAATATCCGATAACTCTCTGATTTATAGTATTTTACAAAACTTCCAATCCTCTGACTATACATTATTTGTATTGAAGGAATGAATCAATACAGAAGAAAACCTTTTAAAATATGATACAAAAACAAAAATTGTACCTAAAAATGAGCATTAAAATTGCGTAATTAAATAATTTACTAAAGTTTTATAATGACAAATTGGCTATCTTTTCTTTACTTCGTAGCAAAAAATCAACAAACCATGTTTTCTGTACAAACTTACACCGAGCGTCGTAACGCACTAAAAAAAGCAGTTGGAAGTGGCCTAATTTTGATAATGGGCAACGAAGAAGCTCCTATGAATTACCACGATAATACATACCGTTTTCGTCAGGATAGTAATTTCTTATATTTCTTTGGTATCAGTCATGCTGGCCTTGCAGCTATCATTGATGTAGATTCTGGCGAAGAAATCATCTTCGGTCATGAATTTACAATGGACGATATCATTTGGGTTGGACCACAGCCAACATTGGCAGAGCAAGCTCGCATGGTGGGAGTTTATCGTACAGAAGAGCCCTCAAAAATCGCCGATAAGCTTAATAAAGCTTCAATTGTTCATTTTACTCCACCATATCGCTACGATAACATGATTCGGATGAGCGAGTGGCTGAATATTCCGACTGCACAGCTCAAGGAAAAGGCTTCGGAGACCCTCATAAAGGCAATTGTTGGTTTGCGTTCTATCAAGTCCGCCGAAGAAATTGCCCAAATGGAAGATGCAGTAAACATTACGCGTACAATGCACATAACGGCCATGCAACTTACAGCTGCGGGCAAGAAAGAATATGAAATTGCAGCGGCTATTCATGCCAAGGCACGTGAAGGTGGCGGAGATTTGGCTTATCCGATTATTTTTTCGATAAATGGACAAACGCTTCACAATCATTATCACGGAAACACAATGACCGAAGGACGTTTGGCTATCAACGATTCGGGAGCTGAAAATACGATGTTTTATGCTGGTGATATTACTCGCACGATTCCAGTTAGCAAACGCTTTACCGAAAAACAAAAGGAAATCTATAATTTGGTTTTGAAAATGGAAACGGAGTCGATTGCGGCACTTCGACCAAATATTCAATACCGAGAAATCCACCTTTCGGCTAATAGAATTATGCTTGAAGGTATGAAAGATTTAGGCTTTTTGAGTGGTGATGTAGATGAAATGTTGGCTTTAGGCGTACAAGGACTTTTCATGCCACACGGTTTGGGGCATCAGATTGGCCTCGATGTGCATGATATGGAAGATTTAGGCGAAAAATACGTAGGCTATCGTGATGGTCTGGAACGAAGCACACAACTGGGACTTAAATCACTGCGTTTGGCAAAAGAACTCGAAGCGGGTTTTGTACTGACGGTTGAGCCAGGTATTTATTTTATTCCAGAATTGATTGATAAATGGAAGTCAGAGAATAAGTTTACGAATTTTGTGAATTATTCAAAATTGGATGCTTACAGAGATTTTGGCGGAGTCAGAATTGAAGATAATTGTTTGGTTACGGAAACGGGTAGCAGAACGCTCGGAAATCCAATTCCGAAAACTGTTGAGGAAGTTGAGGCTTTGAGAGGGTAGAGATAAATCTAACAGAGGCGAATAATTTTTGGGTAGAGCCGTTGTACGCAACGGCTCTACCCAAAAATTATTCAATGTGATACATTTATTTAAAAACCTCTTCTAAATTTAGTCGAATACCTAATTTTTCATCAAGAAGTTCGCCATTCATGAAGGTTTTGTAATCATGTTTTGCATGAAAAATATTTATCATCTTGAAGGTTGGAATCACTATCCAACATGATAAAACCCCCGCTCCAAAATAGATATCTAACTTATCTACTAAATCTTGGGTACTTTGTTTGGGTGAAACAATTTCAATAACACCCAGTGGAGCATTTTTTACTTGTATTTCATCTTCAAGCCAATCTGAGCTTTCTGGTGTAAAAAAACATAAATCAGGTGTCGCCTTACCTGTACTTAATTCAAGACTTAATTCAACAAAGGTATCATATTTTTTTTCATAGTCACGAGTCATCAAGAAAGATAATCTTGATTCTAATTTTGAGTGGTTTTTACTTGGCATAGGCTTTCCACGTTCGAGTAAATATTCGGCTTCTGCATCAATTTGCTCCGTAAATGCTGTCATAATGCTTCATTTGTTTTTTACAAATATATTAATTTTTTACTTAAACTATTCTTTCTTCTACTTATCTCTTGTTTATTTATCTTCTTTTTCCGCACCAATTTGGTCGAAAGCCAGCTCTTGGCTAATCACACTTTTTTCGGCAGCTTCGGGGCTACCAAAGTCTCGTAATGAAAATTCTTCGTTCATTTGTGTTCCCAACACCATACCCCAAGGTTTAAGGTCTTGGATTCTATCAAAAATAATCTTTAGAATTGCCACAAACGGAATAGATAAAAACATGCCTGAAATTCCCCACAAAGCTCCTCCCAACAATACTACTATAATAGAAAAAAAGGCATTTACCTCTACTTTTGAAGAAACCACTTTCGGCACTATTAAATTATTATCTAAAAGTTGAATAACAGTATAAGCAATGATGATATACAATGTGGTAGAATAACCACCATCACCAGTTACGATCGACATAACAACTGGCATCGCAATAGCAATTAAACCACCGATGTAAGGAACAATATTAAAAATTGCACCAACCACACCCATCAATATGGCATATTCTACGCCCAAAATAAGCAATGTAGCAGAATTTAAACCCGCTACAATGAGCATTTCTACCAATAAGCCTTGTATGTAACACTGAATAGCTGATTTTGTCTCCGTTAGTACTTCCGAAACTTTCGCTTCGTGTTCTGTATCGAAAACTTCATAGAAAAAGTTAATAAATAATGGTTTGTAGTACAAAAGCAAGTACACATAAATTGGAATAAGCACCACAATTCCTACAATCCCAGCAATTGTTGAAACAGTTTGGCCAATATATGCCTTACTACTCTCTAATGCCTCTGAAATCATTTTCATTTGTTTATTCAGTGAAATATTACAACAACTTTTTACCCAAAGTTGTACATCAAGCAAAACCCGACTGCCCTTTTCTTTGAATTCTGGAGTAAACTCACTAAAACTACTCATCTGATTGGCTAAAAATGCAATCAGTCCACCAAAAACAATAAAGGCTAAAAGAATAGCAATAATAATTGAAACTTCCCGCTTCACTTTAAGTTGATTGAGTTTATTGACCAAAGGATTTAAAAGAATTGCTAGCAGACCCGAATAACAAACTGGAACTAATATATCTTTTACATTATAAAGTATATAAAACACCAAATACATACCCAGTAAAACCATTGGTGCTTTGATATAAAACGGAAAACTACTCTTTGGTGAGTTCACATAAGATTTTGGCGTGGATTGAATGCCCATTGGTTTTTGTGTTAATGCTTTTAGTAGACGTAGCATAGTGATAAATATTTTGCTTGGATAAAAACAAAAAAGAATATCCTGCAAAACAGGATATTCTTTAATCTAAATAATCGTGCCAGTACCTGCAAACTCAATCTACCCAATCGGCAATGAAAAGATTGGTATCACGAGTGCCGCCATTATTACGGTTTGAACTGAAAATTAGCTTTTTACCATCATAACTAAACATCGGAAACGCATTGAAATTACTTTCAGTTGTTATTTTCTGGAGGTTTGTTCCATCAATATCTATCATATATAATTGAAAATCATAGCCTCGCTGCGAATGATGATTCGAGGCAAAAATGATTTTATCGCCTTTTGGTGTGAAATATGGTGCCCAGTTGGCTTTTCCCAGTTTAGTGATTTGCTTTAAATCCGAACCATCAACATTACAAGTAAAAATCTCCATATTGGTAGGGGCCACCAAGTTTTTCTTTAGGTTTTCTTTGTACTCCGTGCGTTCTTCTTCGCTTGAAAAACGTGATGCACGGAAAACCAATTTCTTGCTATCGGGCGAGAAAAATGCACCGCCATCGTAGCCCAATTCGTTTGTGATTTGCTTTACATTTTTACCATCAATATCCATGATGTATAAGTCCAAATCACCATTGCGAGTGCTGGTAAAAACAATCTTTTTTCCATCGGGCGAAACCGTCGCTTCGGCGTCGTAGCCAGGTGTGTTTGTCAAACGTCTTTTTACCTTTCCTTTTAAATCGGCCACGTAGATATCAAAACTGTCATAAATTGCCCAAAGATATTTTTTACCCATATCAGGCACAGGCGGACAGGCGTGTCCATCGCCTTCGTGCGTGCTGCCGTATAAAATTTCTTTGCCATTTGGCATAAAGAAACTACAAGTCGTACGGCCAAAACTCGTACTGATAAAATCAGGTCGAACTTTTGGGTCTTTCAAGCCTTTCTCGACATCCATATAGAAAATTTGGTCGCATGAAAGTCCCCAAGCTGGGTTGTCTGATTGAAAACTAATATACTTGCTATCTCGGCTGAAATATGCTTCGGCATTATTACCACCGAAAGTAAGTTGACGAACATTTTTGAGGTGTTTTTCGTCGGGTGCTTGTGCAAAAGTCAGTGAAAAATTAACGGTAATCAGTGTGCAAATAATAAGAATGTATTTCATATGATGGAAAGATTAAAATATTGAGTTTATTCGTTTCTAAACAAAATGGGATTTTGCTTAGCAAAGGTATGACAGAATAAGTTTTTTAGGAAAAATAATTGATAATCAAGGTGAAAACATCAAAATATATCACAAAATCTCTAAAAAAGTGACATTAAAAGGCTTAATTTTGCAGAAAACCTGAACGCCCTTTTCGATATGCAAAGACTTTTACTCTTCATCACATTTACATTAGTTTTTACCCAAAATTTTGCCCAAGACCAACAACCCTTAATTGTACATCCGACTACCGAACAAATTAAACTTGACGGAGTTTTGGATGAAAACGTTTGGAAAAGTTCTGAAAAATTTCCTGAGTTTTGGCAGCTTTTTCCGAAAGATAGTGTGAAAGCCATTTATCAATCAGATGTTTTTTTGACATACGATGATAAGAATATTTATATCGGTGCAAAAATGTATACGAAGGGAAATAAGTACGTAACACCTTCATTCAGACGTGATTTTCGGGCGGGTGGAAATGATAATATCACTTTTTTGTTCGATACCTTCAATGATAAAACCAATAGCTTTTTATTTGGTATAAATCCTTACGGAGTTGTGCGTGAGGCTTTAATTTATAATGGCGGAACTGCCAATGAGTATTTCAATATTTATTGGGATAATAAGTGGAATGGGGTTTCGAAGATATATGATAACTATTGGACTTGCGAAATTGCGATTCCGTTTTCTACGCTGCGTTTTAAGGAAGGAAGTGCTAATTGGAATTTTAAAATTTATCGATTTGATACGCAAGCAAATGAACAAACAACGCTGACGAAAATGACCCAAAATCAGATAATTATGAATTTGGGTTATTCGATGCCGATTGTTTTTGAAAAACCGCTGAAGAAAACAGGTGCCAATATTTCAATCATTCCGTATTTATCAGCAAGCACCACTCGTGATTTTGAGAATCCTGCCAATCCTGCCAATGGTAATAGATTAAATTTCGGAGGTGATGCAAAAATCGGAATTACGTCGGGTCTGAACTTAGATTTGACCGCAAATCCTGACTTTTCAAATGTAGAAGCCGACCGACAGGTAGTAAATTTGACTCGTTTCGATGTCAATTTTCCCGAACAACGACAGTTTTTTCTTGAAAACTCTGACCTCTTTACTGGTTTTGGAAGTTTTAATACGAATCCGTTTGTGCCACCATCGGGAACGCTTGGCACTTCGGCTGGAAATCAATTGGTTAGTCCGTTTTTTACTCGTCAGATTGGTATCAGTCTTGATACAGCAACGGGTACAAATGTACAGAACAGAATCTTATACGGTGCCAGATTAAGTGGAAAAATTGACGATAATTGGCGGGTTGGTTTACTAAATACCCAAACGGCAGCCGATGATTTTAAAGGTACACCAAGCATGAACTACTCGGTAGGAGCTTTGCAAAGAAAGGTTTTCGGACGCTCGAATATTGCGGCAATATTTGTCAATAAACAAGTGTTGGGTAAAGAACGTGAAGACATGAATGCGTATAATCGTGTGGCGGGTTTGGAGTATAATTTAGCCTCAAAAAATAATCAGTGGACGGGCAAAGCATATTACCATCAAGTATTTAGTCCGACTGATATTAATGAAAAATTTGCTCATGGACTTGCTCTAGAATACAGTATTAGAAAACTGATTGCGAAGTGGTCGCATGACTGGGTAGGGAAAGGCTTCGATGCCGAAGTTGGTTTTGTGCCTCGCAAAAACTTTTTTCGTATCAATCCTACCATTGGGTTTAATTATTTCCCCAATTCTCGCATCTTCAATCGGGTTAGTTACGGGGTGGCCTATGACCAATACAGCCAGCCAGGTTTAGGAGTTACCGACCGTCAGGCTGGTCCATTTGTGCGTTTAGGTTTTCAGAATACGGCCAATATCTTAATGACATTCAACCAAAATTTCACTTATTTATTCAGTGATTTTGATGCTTTGCGTAGTAATCGAAAGTTGCCATCGCTCAAACGAGGTTCGACCTATACTTATTATAATTTTTCTGCCACAGTTGTTACCGACCAACGCCAAAAACTTGCATTATTCTTTCAGCCACTCATTGGGCAGTATTTTGATGGCAGTATCGTGAGTTTGGTCGGAAATGCTTCTTATCGTTTTCAGCCTTACGGCTTTTTCTCGGTCAATTTTAGCTATAACGATATTCGTCTTTCAACTGGCAAAAACAGGGTTTATTTGGTGGGTCCAAAACTTGATTTAACATTTACAAAAAGTTTATTCTGGACAACCTATGTGCAGTACAATAGCCAATTTAAGAACGTAAACGTCAATTCTCGTCTGCAATGGCGTTTTGCTCCTGTGTCTGATTTCTTCTTGGTTTATACTGACAATTATAACTCAGAGACTTGGATGCCTAAAAACCGTGCAATTTTGGCCAAAGTGACCTACTGGTTGAATCTTTGATGAGGAGCGATGGTATAAAAAATATTTTCATTAAAAGGGAGCGTTTGGAACGCCCCCTTTTAAAATGATTTTTCAATATTCTTTTTCTTATTCCAAGGTGCGGTGGTTTGGCGAGACATATCATATAGAAAATAGATAACTATCGCCAAAAATATTAAGAAGATGATTCGGAATAAACTACGATTACTGTTTGAATTATTCTGCGACATAAAACTAAATTTTTCTAAACTCTTACATAACTACAATTATTACAAAAGAGTTTTTTTTCAAATCAAGAATGAGTAATATTTTGAGGTGAGAAGTAACCCGCAAATTTTGCCATTTTACTTGAGACCTCAGCCCATTTTAAATCTTCAAACTCCAATACAACAACCCCAGCTTTATCCATCGATCCACCGATATCGGCACGAGTGAGATATTCAGAAAAAAAAGTAACATCTGGATTATGCCCAAAAATAGCCACTACACTCGCCGATTCATCTAATTGATTGACGGCCGATAAATAGCTGCGGGGCCCTCCACCATAAATGGCATCATCAATTATAATTTCGTCGGCATCATAATGTAATTGTTCGGCAAAAATCTTAGCGGTTGCTTTGGCACGCTCGGCAGCACTACTCACAATTAGGTCAAATTTAATGCCTTTTGAAGCTAAAAATTTCCCCATACGTGCAGATTCAATGATGCCCGCAGAGGTCAATTCACGGTCAAAATCACGAAACATCGGAGAGTTGCCTCCATCCTCAGCAGTTGCATGTCGAATTATGTAAAGGGTTTTATTCATATTTCCGTTGGTTTTGGCACGAATATACAAGCATTATAGAAAATAAACTTAATTTTTGCTGAAATTTTATTGATTGAAAAGATAACGGCATTTCAATAAACAGCTGGTTTTGGGTCGGTAAAATCTATCATTCCATACGTCATGTCTTTTCTAATTATAATTGGTAAGTTATGCCAAGACCTTCTTCATCACCACTGCCGACGACGGGCAAGTAGATACAAACTGTCGACAATTCTGGATTTCGCTGGCTACATTTTCACGCTCGACAAACTGATACTGACATTTTTTTTCAAAAAAATCTTTTGCAGTTAGGGTTAGCAAAAACATTTCGTTGATCTTATTTTTTTTGGCATATTCTTCTAAATACTTGACAATCAGACACCCATATCCGTTGCCTTTTTCTGTTTCAAGTACCCCTACCGACCGCAAAAGGCCAATATAACCATATTGCTCGAGGCCGGCTGTAGCTATTATTTTTCCATCTGATTCTAATGAAAACAAAACCACTTGATTGTCAATATCGTTGGTTGGGAGCCTCTGCGATTCGAGTAAGGCAAAAGCTTCACTTTCTTTTTCTGCCGATATTTTTTTAAATGTAATATTCATAATATTGATAATTTGCGTAAAAAACCAAAAATAAGTCATTTTCCAAAAGCCATTAAGTAGGCTAATATAATCGACAATATTCTTATGTATAAGCTATTAAGATTTCGTGTTTTACAAAACTGTGCACCACTCAATGCTCCAACATCATACTTTAACAATAATGCAAAAAAAGTTTTCATTGACCAAAAGGAATAATATAAACTTTATATTTGTTGTCTCAAAAAACTCAAAAACAGAATAAAACACAATTAAACTAAGGTATGCTCATTTATAATCCCAAAGACTGGTGGAAACTCATTTTTTATTTCCATAAAACCGATACATTCCGCAAACTTTTACCTGCCATGATTGGTGTAATGGTCTATACCTTCTTCATATCTTACCTCGAAAATGAAGTATTTCACTTCATGCCGATCAAAAATCCGCTGGCCATACATTCTTTAGTGGGTTTTGTACTTTCGCTCTTATTGGTTTTTCGAACAAACAGCTCATACGACCGATGGTGGGAAGGACGCAAAATTTGGGGTAGTTTCACGAATAATTGTCGAAATTTAGCGTTAAAGCTAAGTGTTATTTTGCCAGAGAACCACGAAAGTAAAGAAGTTTTCAGAATCTTGATTGGCAATTATATTCATGCCGTAAAAGATCACCTAAGAGGTATTGCAACCACAAAACATTTAGAGTATGTAAGCAACTATAATGAGGCTTTTTACGTAAATTATAAACACATCCCAAACCGTATTGGTCAAGCAATTTTTTTGGAAGTAAATCGACTTAATAAACTTGGGCTAATTAGTGCCGAACAAATGTTGATACTAAATAATGAACTTGTATCATTTGCGGATAACCTTGGGGCTTGTGAACGAATCAGGAATACACCAATTCCATCGTCGTATAATATTTTTATAAAAAAAATGATATTTTTGTATGTTTTCACTATGCCATTAGGCTTTGTGTTGGAGTTTAAATATTGGGCCGCTCCGATCGTAACGCTGGTTTTTTATGCTTTTGCCGGCATCGAAATGATTGCTGAAGAAATAGAAGACCCATTCGGAACCGATAATAACGATTTACAACTTGACTCAATCGTAAGAAATGTAAAAGGAAATTTAATTGAAATTTTTAATAACTAGGCTATCCTTCCAGCAAAACACTTCGAAACATTTTTCGCAACCTATTGTTTAGAATTTACGTCATATAATCAACAAATAACCATCAATATATGAAAACCAAGCTGAATAAGTATTTTGTATTATTATTAGTAATTGGGGCTTTTTCTTGTAAAAAAGATACCGTTGAGCCTGCAAATACTAACCCAACAAGTTTGAGCCCGAATGCTCCTGCTAATAGTTGGGTCTACGACCAAATGAAAGAATGGTATTTATGGTCGGATAAAATGCCTGCCAAAGATAAAACTGACTTATCATTGATTACAGGTAAAGACGGCGAAGCCGATACCAAAGCTCATTATTTCTATTCACTCCTAAACGACTATCCAAATACAGACCGTTTTTCGTGGATTCGTGAAAATATAGCTGATCTGACCGCTTCGTTAAGTGGAATTAGTACCTCGTTTGGATTCTCTCGTACGGCTGTCTTTTTGGATAATACTCAGACAAACGTTGTATTTTTTGTGTCTAATGTAATCTTGGGTAGTCCTGCCGAAAAAGCTGGCTTGAAGCGTGGCGATATCATTTTGACAATCAATGGCACTCAAATCAACAATTCGAATTTCAGTTCACTAATTGCCAACAACGAAACTGCTACATTCGGTTTAGGCGAATTTAAGAACGGAACTTACGTGCTTTCTGGCAAGACCATCACGGCTACCAAAGCAGTTGTACAAAATAACCCGATACAATTCACAAAAATCATCGAAAAAGGTAATAAAAAAATTGGGTATTTAGTATACACACAATTTTTAGAAACCTATGATGAGCAATTGAAGCAAGTTTTTGGTCAGTTTAAGAATGCTGGAGTAAACGAATTGATTTTAGATTTACGCTCAAATGGCGGCGGAAGAATTTCATCGGCAGATTTGATTGCGTCGTTGGTGGTAAAAAATCTAAATACTAACAATATAATTCACCAGGACGAATGGAATGCGACAATCAAAGCTAAATATCCGTCGGTTGCCACACCAACAAAATTTAGCAATCAACCAAATAACTTGAATTTGAATCGTTTAGTTGTGCTTACATCAAACGGTACTGCCTCGGCAAGTGAATTAGTGATCAACAGTTTACGCCCATACATGGATGTAATCATTGTAGGACAAAATACTGCTGGTAAAAACGTAGGTTCGATTACAATAAAGGACGAAGCAACCCCTGTTCGTTGGAAATGGGGAATGCAACCAATTGTACTACGTACTGTAAACTCAAAAGGTGAGTCGAATTATGGCACAAAATCAGGTTTTACACCCGACTTTGTGGTATCGGATAATGTATATCCCTTTAAGCCATGGGGCGATGAAAGCGAAACTTTGCTAAAAAAAGCATTAGAGGTAATTACGGGGGTAGTTGTACCGGCTGAGGCATCGACTAGTCGTTCGTACAGAACCGTTGAAAAATCAGCAATTTTAGAAGAATATATTTCTGATAATCCTGCCGATAACCGAAAAGAAATGTTTACTACGATTCCAGTAAAATAAAACTTGAAGGTTATCAAAAAAGCCCTCAATGAAATCATTGAGGGCTTTTTTATTACTGAACTGCACTTTTTTACTTCACTTCGAAAGTACCGCGTCCAATACTGAAACCTTCAGAGTAAAGTTCAATATTATATTTACCTTTGGCGTAGTTGGCACCACGAGAATAAATAAAATCAACATTTTGGCCTGTGTTATCGTACATTACAGCTTGTTTGGCAGTGTAAACCATTTCTTTACCACCATAAGTAAATGCACCTGAGCCAGTTGCCATATCCGAAATAACATTACCTTGAGGGTCAAGCATACGCATATAAATCACCTTATTTTCTCTCTTTGTCAATGGATTTTCTACCAATTTGAAAGATATCTTTACTTTTTCTACACGTTTTGCTTTGTACTCGCCACCTTCACGCTCTTTACCACGAGAGTTAATGGCATTTACCGAAACATTCATTGCTTTCAAAGCAGCGGCAAGCGTTACTTTTTCTGCTAATTCTTTGTTCTTCACGGTTGTTGCATAAACAGAGTCCGCAAGGGCTTGTTTATCCGACTTCAAGGTCGAAACGTCAGTTTTCAAATTCGTGTTTTCAGTACCCAATGTTTTCACTTCTGTGGTCAACTGGGCATTTTCTTCTCTTAGTTTTGCAATCTCTACGTCTTTCGCCGTTAAAGCTGCTTCGTAACCTTTGATTTTGCTTTCAAAATCTCGAATAGATACGTTTTTAGAATTTACTAAATTTTTCTTATCTTGTTCGAGCTGAGCTTTCAAAGCTTCGAGGTCGGCCACTTGTCCGCCTAGCGATGTCACTTCGGCAATTTTCTTGTCTAATTCCGCTGAAATCGAATCGAGTTTAGTATTTGTCAATAATAACTCTTTTGTTTTCGACGAAATATCAACGTTTTTAGCCTCAATATCCTGACGAGCATTAAAGTATAGAAATCCAAAAAGAGCGGCCAATGCACAAGCCAAAACGAGGCCTGCCGTCATGGCTGTATTACTTTTTCTTTCTTGCATGTTTTCCATAGAAATCGAATGTTAAGTATTTAGAGTTACAGGTTTATTAACGGCAAAGTTATATTTTTATTGAAACTATTTATATTTTAGAGACAAAATTTGTTGTTTTTTTCACCAAACGGCAATGGAATCTGTATTTTGCGAATAATTAGTCAGATTATTCGCTTTTAATTCTCAAAGTAAAGTATTTATGGCACTCATCACCAAGAAAAAGATACCTTTCAAAATATCGCCACGCCTTAGAAAATATCTCACAAAATATGGTCGTGAAAAAGAATTGCCTATTAAATACACCGATTTATTGCGTTTCGATAATGCCTTTCCGCTTTATGACAAAAAAGGGAAAGACACGCTTTGGGAAACAGTGATGTACCCACAAAACGACCTCGAAGAAATCTACGAAGCACTAAAAATAATCTATGCCGATTTAAAAACCGATGGCGATGCGGCTGTAATTAAGCACTTGGTCGTTGACCGTGTAGATACTTGTACGTATGCCAATACAAAGCCATTCAGAATCCGAATCGTGAATAAAATCAATGATAACCATGACTATTTCTATATAAAATTGGCCGATGCCTCTCGAATTTATGGTCTCGAATTAGAACATTTACTTTCGCCAAATGTGATGGGTTATTGTACGCACGAAGATACACTCGTTGAAGAACACATCGCTGGTATTCCTGCCGACCA
>NZ_JBMLRC010000363.1:0-1601 GCF_049241225.1 Emticicia sp. | reverse complement strand
GTTTACTGTACTTGGGGTTTCTGCTGTGGTGGTCTATACAAATCTTTACCTGCTATTTCCTAATTTTTTCTTCACAAAGAAGTATTTGATATATTCTCTGTTGCTTGTTTTAATTGTTGGTTTAGGTGCTTTGTCTTTAAAATTACTTTTCCCTTCAGGCAATACTTCTTTTTCGATACCAATTTTTCAGCATTTTACCAATCTACTTTTCTTTGTTGTCATTACAAGTTCATTAAAGTTTTTGAGAGAATTTCTAAGAAAACAAGAACTACTAATAAAATCAGAAAATGAACAATTAAAAACCGAACTTTCCTTACTCAAATCGCAAGTAAACCCACATTTTTTGTTCAATACTTTAAATAATTTGTACGGATTGATTTTACAAAATCAAAACTCGCAAGCCGCAGAAATAACACTTAAATTGTCCGATTTGATGAGGTATTTATTGGAAAGTAGCAAAACTGAAAAAGTAAGTCTGAAAAAAGAAATCCAATTTTTGGAAGATTATTTGGCTTTGGAAAAAATCCGTTTATCAGCACAGGCAGATATTCGTTTGGAAGTTTCGGGCTTGGAAAATGATATTTTTATAGCACCTTTATTATTTATTCCTTTGGTAGAAAATGCCTTCAAACACGGTTTGCAAACACTTTCAAAAGATAGTTTTGCCCATTTTAGTTTGGCTTTGCAAGGCAATGAATTGTATTTTGAAGCCCATAATTCGGTAGGAAAACTCCTTGAAAATCAAGCCAAAAGTGGCACAGGTTTAGACAATTTACGCAAAAGATTGGCTTTGATATATCCTACAAAGCATTTCTTGGAAATAGAAGAAAAGGAAAATAGTTTTAAGCTAACTTTACAAATTAATTTATGAAACTCCATTGCTTAGTAGTTGATGACGAGCCTATTGCTCAACAAATCTTGGAAAATTACATTTCACAAATCGAGGCGTTGCAGTTGGTAGACAAGTGCAATAATGCGTTTGAGGCATTGAACATTTTGCATCGAGAAAAAATAGATATTTTGTTTTTGGACATAAAAATGCCTTCGCTTTCGGGTTTGGACATGCTCAAAACCTTGCAAAATCCGCCCAAAGTCATACTTACGACTGCTTTTTCGGAGTTTGGCGTAGAAAGTTACGAATATAGCATTACTGATTATTTGCTCAAACCCATTGCTTTTGAAAGATTTTTAAAAGCCGTCAATAAAATATTATTACCTAAAAATTTAGAATTTCTGATAGAAAAAGTACAGGAAAAACCGACTTCCGAAAACGAATTTATTTTTTTCAAAGCAGATAAGAAAATTCATAAATTTTATTTCAAAGAAATTTTATTTTTCGAGGGCAGTGGCAATTATGTAAAAATCAATACTGAAAATGCAACGCCTCTGATGGTTTTGGAAAAACTAAGTGATTTAGAAGAAAAATTGCCCCAAAACCAATTTATGCGGGTGCATAAGTCATTTATTGTAAATACATATCATATCAAACAGATTGAAGGCAATATGCTCAAAATAAAAGATAAAACAGTAACTATTTCGCAGAGCTACAAGCAAAATTTAGATGAAATATTGAATAAAAATAAATGAATTGCTGCTGCCAA
>NZ_JBMLRC010000362.1:0-1401 GCF_049241225.1 Emticicia sp. | reverse complement strand
GTATTGCGAAGCAAAGTAAGGTTATCGGCAATGCCACCGTATTCGCAAGCTATTTTGTAAGTAGGGTCAACCGATTTGATGGTTTTGATGAGTTGGTCATAATAGTTTTTTATCATTAAATGACGAAAAACATACCAATCTTTTCCTCGACGTCCTCGAAACGAATCGTTTATATTCCACCAATTTACGTAGGGCTCTACCTCCAAAAAACTTTTATAATTTGTTCCCCAAAACGAATTGAGCGTGCGAATGGTTGTGTATTTTTCTCTTGCCCAATCCTTAAATTTTATCATTGCCCACTTCGAGTGGTCGAAAAGAGCAACGTACTCTCTTTCGGGCCATTGCTGATTTTGGTACGTGAAACCCAACTCTTGCTGAGGTGTGTTTACCACCGAAATATAAATGATTTTGCCACTTCTTTGGAGGTTTTTGTAGCGTTCACAAACTTCTCTCACAAATCCAGAGGCTTTGTCAATAGACGGTTGATGAGCAAAACTGAAGTGATTATTATCGTAGTAATTAGTCAGTACTTTCCCTCGAAAATCTTTTACGGCTTCTTCTTCGTCCCAAAAACCTTTCGTGAGTCCATAGTTTCGCCCAAGATGTATGCGGATAGCTACTTTTATGCCGAGATTATTGACTGCGTGGTTAATTTGATTATCGAGTTGGGTAAAATTGGGTCTTGAATTAGGCTGCGGATAGACTCGCTCCCAATATACTGTGAGCTGGGTAGCATTACAGCCTGCCGCCACCAACTTATTCATGACAGGAATGGCGTTGTTGGGGTCAGAGTCTAAATTTAATACACCGTGACAAACGTATTTTTGAGCATTTGATGTGTTTTTGCCAGTCAGAAAGAAGGCAAAATATACTAAAGTAACTATTTTCAAACGTCTCATGTTGCTTATTTTAATTCGTAGAATTCTTCTAAAACTTCAATTTTCTTGTCAAAACCCGCTTTTCTTCTCAGAATTTCGTCAAATTTTACGGTTTCAATGCTTTTATTTTCAACCGAACCAGTCTCAAAGAATTGTTTTAAATTCTTCACGCTGTCAATCTTTGCGTTTACAATTAGGCCTTTATTTAGCAAGATTGGCACAGTTCGATAAACCGTTTTTTCGCCTTTGTTGGTTGCCAATTCCATGTTGAGATGCGGCGGCTGAAAGAACAAATTTAGTAATTTACCAAACCAATTGTATGTGGTTTTTACTTTTATAATCGAAAGTAGCTTTTGGTTGGCAGAATCTGCTTTAATCAACGAATTTAAAACAAACGGTTTTCCCATTTCCCAAACAGTACTTTGCTGTTTTACTAATTTTAAGGTTTTGGTTTGTTCTTTCTTCTTTAGTAATAAACGATTTGGCCAAGTCTTTATTGGTTCGTAGCGTTGCAAAAGAGCAA
>NZ_JBMLRC010000361.1:19940-30054 GCF_049241225.1 Emticicia sp. | reverse complement strand
GAGCTTTGTGGGTGAGAAAGGAAAATCTTCCAACGATTCGTCCACAATACACGCATACGCCTAAAATCAATCCATCGTTGGCTCTTAATTATCGCAAAAATAAAGTTAATTACTTCCTGCAAGGCGATTATCTCTATACCGAAACACTCAATAAAAATGAGTTTGTAGTCAGAACTTATGATAGTGGCGAGGTAATTAATCAACAATTAAAACGTAACCGAAACACGCATTTTATTACAGCAAAAACTGGCTTTGACTGGAACATTGACGAACAAAATTCGCTAACTATTTCGGGACTTTACGGTGGCGAAAAAATCATTGACCGAGGTGATGAGCCTTTTTTCAATAAAAATCTCAGCGAAAGATTACGTTTATGGCAATTTTTGGAGGACGAACTCAAAACTACCGCAATGGCCACCGCCAATTATGTACATAAATTCAAAGATGCAGGACATACACTAACCATTGGCTATAATTATACATTTCACCGAGAAAATGAGAAGTACTTTTTTGATAATTACATGCCAACTTTCACAGGTCGAGATGCTTTCAAATTACTTTCTGATGAGCAAGTACAAGATTTTACGGTCGATTATCAAAAGCCCCTCAAATATGGTCGATTTGAAAGTGGGGTGAAGTTTCGCAAGCGTGATATTCCAACCAATATGCAGTTTTTTCCTGATTCAAAAAATACAATTATTGATGTAAAAGCAGGTGGTTGGGCAAACTATCGAGAAATTATCCCAGCCGTTTACGGAAACTACATTTATGAAAATAAAAAGTATGAGGCTGAAATAGGTTTACGCTACGAATATATCAATCTAAAATATGAAGTAAATCCTGACCATCCGACTTATAAAAGTGACGGATACAAGTATTCACAGCCATTTCCGAATGTTCGTTTGGCCTATAAAATCAACGATAACCAAAAAATTTCGGCGTTTTTCAATCGAAGAGTTGATAGACCAAATGAAGTAGATATTAGAATTTTCCCGAAATACGATGATGCCGAAATCATCAAGGTTGGAAACCCTGCTTTAAGGCCACAATTTACTAATTCGATTGAATTGGGCTACAAAGCCAAGTGGGCAAAAAACACCTTCTATACCGCTCTCTATCACAAAATGGCCGATGGTACAATCACCCGAATTTCGAGCATCGTACCGAATAGCACCTTGATTTATGCCATTTTTCAGAATGCGGGGAAGAGCTATAATTCGGGTGTAGAAATGGTGTTTGCTAAGGAAGTTTCGAGTAAGTTTTCATTCAATTTAAATCTGAATACTTACCATAATCAGATAAATGCGTTTTCGGTTTTGAATAAATATCCCGTGCAGAATGTCTTTTCAGCCGAAAAACAAGAGATTTTTTCGGGGAATATTAAGCTGAATAGCACTTTGCATTTATCTAATGGCATTGATGGACAAATATCGGTTGCATACCTCGCCCCCGATATTATTCCGCAAGGAAAAATCAATTCCAGATTTTCGGTTGATACAGGATTTAAGAAAAGCATTCAATCGGGTAAGGGTGAAGTTTTTATCAACACCACCGATTTATTTAACACATTGGTTATCAAACGAGAAATTCAAGGAGCGGGCTTCAAATACACAAGTCATGATTACTACGAAACACAGGTAATCAGAGCAGGATATAACTATAAGTTTTAATAAATCATATTTTTCGTAGAGACAAGGCATACCCTGTCTCTACACAAAATTAATCTACAAAATGAAAATCGTATTCAAATTATTTACTCTAATCCTTATTTTAAACTCCCCCATCGGGGGCGGGGGGGCTGTTTTTGCCCAAACTGGCAAAGTGGTCAGTTTTACGCTTAATTCTAAAGCCCTCCAAAATACGGGTGGCGAAGACCCCAATCGTAAAGTTTCGGTATATCTTCCACCAAATTATGATGCTTCAACGCAGCGTTATCCTGTCATTTATTACCTGCACGGATTCATGGGAAAAGACAATATTTTTCCGCAAATGCAGAAAGTTTTAGATGAAGGCATCGCTCGTCAGAAAATCAAACCATTCATTTTCGTTCAAGCCGACCATTACACGCTTTTTGAGGGAAGTTTTTATTCAAACTCTTCACTAACAGGCAATTGGGACGAATTTGAAAGTAAAGAATTGGTAGAATACATGGATAAAAACTATCGAACGCTCGCCACTCGTGAAAGTCGAGGCATTGCTGGGCATTCGATGGGCGGTTATGGTGCTTTCAAAATCGGTATGCTTCACCCCGAAGTTTTTAGTAGCATTTATGCACTTAGCCCTGGTTTATTGGCAATGGTGAAGGAGTTTGGGCCAAATAGCAACTCTTTCAAAGAAGTTCAAAACGTAAAAACGGTTGAAGATTTAAAGAAAACCTATTATCCAAAAGTTTTGGTAGCAGTTGGGCGTGCTTGGTCGCCAAACCCAAATAAGCCACCGTTTTTCTGTGATTTCCCGTTTAGCTACGAAGGCGATAAAATGATTGTCAATCAACCAATCTTAGAAAAATGGGAGGCGAATATGCCTGTTTATATGGTTGATAAATATGCCGATAATCTACGAAAAATGACAGCCATAAAACTCGATTGGGGACGCAACGATTCGCCACGTTTCCCTGTACAAATCGGAATGTTGAGCCAGCGTTTAGAAAACCTCGGTATCAATCATTTCGCCGAAGAATACATCGGCGACCACGGCAACAAAATCTGGACAATGGATGGCCGTGTCTTGAACGATTTGTTGCCATTTTTTAATGATTATTTGAAATTTTGATTTTATACAAAATTGTCAATACGTAGAGACAAGGCATGCCCTTTCTCCACAATAAAACCCGATAAAACCTAAAAACTATGAAAAAACTCATCTATTCTTTCCTGACATTTGGTATCATCTCTTTGATTTTTTTTGCCTTTAAACCCAAGAAACAAAGACCTCACGCGATGAACCGTCCAAACATCGTTTTCATTATGTCGGACGACCATGCATACCAAGCAATTTCGGCCTATGACAAACGCCTTACTCAAACGCCAAATATTGATAGAATTGCCAAAGAAGGTATGTTATTTACGAATGCTTGTGTAACAAACTCCATTTGTGCTCCTTCAAGAGCAGTAATTCTGACAGGAAAGCATAGCCATTTGAATGGAAAAGTTGACAACTATTTTCCGTTTGATACGACCAATATTACTTTCCCACAAATTCTGCAAAAGGCTGGCTACCAGACCGCTATGTTTGGAAAATTGCATTTCGGAAACAACCCAAAAGGATTTGATGAATTTCAGATTTTACCCGACCAAGGCGATTATTATAACCCTGATTTTATCACAAAAAAAGAAGGTAGGAAGAAATTTACGGGCTATGTAACCGACCTCATTACCGATATTACCTTGAATTGGCTAAAAAACGAACGTGACGATGAGAAACCTTTCTTTTTGGCGTATCTGCACAAAGCTCCGCACCGTGAATGGCTACCCGCCGAACGCCATTTTAAAGAATATTTGAAAAAAACTTTTCCTGAGCCTACCACCCTATTTGATAATTACGAAGGCCGTGGCAGAGCATCGAAAGAAGCCGAAATGAACTTGCTTACGCACATGAATTGGGCAGGAGATTCTAAGATTTTCCCTGAAAATATGGATAAACTTGGCATCAAGGAATCTCATGCGTATGATAAACGAAATTATAATGCCACCGTGGGAAGAATGAACGCCGAACAACGCAAAGTATGGGACGATTACTACGGAAAAATGAATGAAGAGTTTATCAAACGTTACCCGAGCATGACCGAAAAGGATAAGATGAAATGGCGTTATCAGCGATACATGCAAGATTATCTGGGTAGCATTGCGGCAGTTGATGAAGGCGTAGGAAAAGTCTTAGACTTCTTAAAAAAGAACAATTTAGAAGAAAATACAATCGTGGTTTATACTTCTGACCAAGGCTTTTATCTGGGCGAACACGGATGGTTTGATAAACGATTTATTTTCGATGAATCTTTCAAAACTCCTTTGTTAGTTAAATGGCCAAATGTCATAAAAGCAGGCACAAAAAACTCACAAATGGTTCAAAACCTTGATTTTGCTCAAACTTTCTTAGAAGCAGCAGGAATTACTCCTCCATCTGATATGCAAGGAGAAAGTTTGATTCCGATTTTTAAAGGTCAAGGCAAAAACTTCAGAGATGCCGCTTACTATCATTATTACGAATACCCAAGCGTTCACATGGTAAAACGTCATTATGGCATTGTCACGGAAAAATACAAATTAGTGCATTTCTATTATGATGTTGATGAATGGGAACTCTACGACCGTGTAAACGATAAAAACGAAATGAAAAACGTTTACAACGACCCAAAATATGTTAAAGTAAAAGAAGAATTACACAAGAAATTAGCCGCTCTTCGTGTGAAATACAAAGACTCCGAAACTTTGGATAAAATGTATATTGAGAAATACGATGAATTGGTTAAAAAAGGTAAAATTTTTAGATAAAACTAAACAAAAAATGGCACGCGGATGACGCTGATGTACCATCGCAGATAAATACGGATTTTTATAAATCTGCGAAAATCAGCGTTACGAAAGTATCAGCGTCATCAGCGTGCCAAAGCAAAGGAATATATGCTCGCAATACTCGGTTTCTCGACAATTATTGTCTTTTTAATATTGATAATGACAAAAAGATTATCAGTAATGACAGCCTTAGTTACTACTCCAATAATCTTTGGCATAATTGCGGGTTTTTCGCCAAAAGAACTGGGAGAATTTGCTATTACCGGCATCAAACAAGTTGCTCCAACGGGAATCTTATTGATGTTTGCGGTTTTATATTTTGCTACTATGCTCGATGCTGGTCTTTTCGACCCTGTGATTGCCGCCATCATTAAATCAGTAAAAGGCGACCCACTAAAAGTTATTCTTGGAACGGCCATTCTGACAATGATTGTGCATTTGGATGGCGATGGTACAGCTACTTTTATGATTGTACTTTCGGCATTTTTACCGATTTATAAACAGCTAAAAATCAATCGTTTAGTCCTCTCCAGTATCGTGGCTTTAAGCGTTGGCCCTTTGCACCTTGTTCCGTGGTCGGGAACTTCAGCAAGGGCAATTTCGGTGATGAAATCGGATGCCGTGCATGTCTTCAATCCGAATATACCTGCTATCATTGGCGGAATCGTTTGGGTACTTTTTGTGGCTTATATTTTCGGCAAAAAAGAAAGAAAGCGACTCGGAATTATTGATTTCCAGTATAATCATCAAGAAAATTTAAGCGAAGAACAACAAGGGCTAAGAAGACCAAAACTGATTATTTTCAATGCCATTCTTACGATTTCATTAATTATTTCCTTAATGAAAGGTTGGATTCCAGCTTCGGTTTTGTTTGTAGTAGCCAGTATGGTTGCATTACTAATAAACTACCCAAAACTCGCCGACCAGCAAAAAGTTATGAAGGCTCACGGCACAAATATCTTTATGGTTTCGAGTATGATTTTTGCCGCAGGAATTTTCTCTGGAATCTTGACTGGCTCAAAAATGATTGAAGAAATGGCCAATGCCTTAGTTGCTTTAATTCCTCAAAATCATGCCAATTTGCTACCTGCTATTACGGCCATAACAAGCTTGCCCGCCAGTATGTTATTCACGCCCGATGCTTATTATTTTGGAGTTGTGCCAATTTTGAGTCAGACCGCAACTCAATTTGGCATCGACCAACTCGAAATCGGTCGGGCGGCTTTACTCGGACAAATGACCGTAGGTTTCCCGATTAGTCCGCTTACCGCCTCCACGTTTTTATTGGTTGGGTTATCGGAGGTTGATTTGGGCGAACACCAACGCCATACCTTCAAATGGGCATGGGGAACAACGATTGTAATGACGATTGTAGCAATTTTAACGGGGTCTATACATGTATGAAAAATATCGTCCTCGTAGAGACAGGGCATGCCCTGTCTCTACGAGGACGATAAAATAAATCAATTCAAAAAATGTCCACCGACAAATTTAAAAATAAATACCGCATTGCATCGGCACGTGCTTCGTGGTGGAACTATGGATGGAATGGTGCATATTTTATTACGATTTGCACAAAAAATCGTGAACATTTCTTCGGAAAAATCGAAAACGGAAAAATGCAATTATCAAAAATTGGGTTATTGGCCGATGTGTTTTGGCACGAAATAAAAAACCATACTGAAAATACTGAATTGGGGGCATTTGTGGTCATGCCGAATCACATTCACGGAATTTTGATTTTGGATAAACCTGAGATTTCAAACGTACCCACCGTAGAGACAGGGCATGCCCTGTCTCTACAAACGCAAATACAAACCCCAGCCCAACAACGATTTCGGAATCAAGGAAAAAATACCGTTTCATCAATTATAGGGTCCTACAAATCCGCAATTACAAAACATTGCAATCGCCTAAAATTAACCGATGATGATGGCCTTGTATTTGGTTGGCAAACCCGATTCCATGACCATATCATCAGGAATGACGAAGAATATCAACGAATAAATGATTATATAGAAACGAATCCTGCAAATTGGGAAAATGATAAATTTTATGGTAATGAATTGACATAATGATTATAAAAATTACCCAAATACGACGTAGAGACAGGGCATGCCCTGTCTCTACAATGGCGGATAAAAACAATTGAAATTTCCAAAAATGAAAAATAAAATCAGAATAGGTTGCGGGGCAGGTTTTTCGGGCGATAGAATCGAGCCCGCCATTATTTTGGCTGAAAAAGGAGAATTAGATTATTTGGTCTTAGAATGTCTGGCCGAACGAACCATTGCACTCGCCAACAAACGCAAAATGGCCGACCCAACCAAAGGCTACGACCCACTTCTGGAGCGTAGAATAAAAACACTTTTGCCTCATTTGGTAAAAAATAATATTTGTTTAATAACCAATATGGGTGCTGCAAACCCAATTGAAGGTGCAAAAAAAGTCGTTGAAATTGCTCAAAAACAAGGATTAAAAGTGAAAGTTGCTGCGATACACGGCGATGATATGAATGATAAATTAAAAAGTGAAAGTTTTGAGATTTTTGGAAATGAAGATATTGCTCTTGAACTAATAAAAAAGCACCAATCTCCAGTCACCAATAACCAGTCACCAATCATTTCCGCTAATGCTTACCTTGGCATTGAAGGCATTTTAGAGGCCTTAAAAGCTGATGTTCAGATAATTATCACAGGCCGTGTTGCCGACCCTTCGCTTTTTCTCGCACCGATGATTCATGAATTTGGCTGGAAAACCGATGATTATGATTTAATGGGCAAAGGAACTGTAATCGGACATTTGATGGAATGTGCGGGGCACATCACAGGTGGCTATTTTGCCGACCCAATCAAAAAGCCTGTCGAAGATATGGATAACCTGGGACATCCATTCGCTGATGTTTTCCCTGATGGTTCGGCAATTATTAGCAAAGTAGAAGGAACTGGTGGTGTAATCAATCTACAAACAGCCAAAGAACAATTACTTTACGAAGTAATCAATCCTTTTGAATATTACACGCCCGATGTAATTGCAGATTTCACGAGCGTAAAACTTGAGGAATTTGGCAAAAATCAAATACGAATAACGGGCGGAAGTGGCAAAGAAAAACCTTCAACCTATAAAATCAGCGTAGGCTACAAAGCATTTTGGCAAGGCGAAGGCGAAATTTCGTATGCAGGCCCAGCCGCCTACGAAAGAGCCAAATTAGCAGGTGAAACCATTGAAAAACGTCTAAAATCTCAATTTGAAGAAATCCAAGTCGATTATATCGGAATAAGTTCAACATTCGGAAATGAGGGCTTCGGAAATCGGTGGCTGAGCGAAGTCGAAGCCCCGATTTCCGAAGTCAGATTAAGGGTTGCCGCCAAAGCCCAAACCCAATCAAATGCGGCATTGATTGGCGAAGAAGTAGAAGCCCTTTACACCAACGGACCTGCCGGAGGTGGTGGCGTAAGAAAATACGTCAACGAAGTAATCGGAATTGTTTCGGTTTTAGTAGATAGAAATAAAGTTTTACCACAAATTTCAATTTTTAAATCATGAATACTGAAGATATGAATCCCCCTTTAGGGGTTAGGGGTATAAAACTCTACGACATAGCCCATAGCCGTGCAGGCGATAAAGGTAATATCTCAACACTTTCGCTCATTCCTTACAACGAAAGTGATTATGAAATGCTGTGCGAAAAAATTACAGTCGAGAAGATGAAAAAACATTTTGCAGGAATCATCGAGGGCGAAATCACTCGTTATGAAATGCCCAATATTTCATCATTGCTTTTTGTATGCCACGATGCACTTGCAGGCGGAGTAACAACCTCGCTCCGCATAGATACACACGGAAAAGCCTTGAGTTATAAATTGTTAGAAATGGAACTTTAAACCAAATAAAATCCTATCTATCAATATTTTACAACATACATTAGCATTTATTTTTAATTTATATTTTAGTTTTCAACTCCATTTTAAACAAATGAAAAAAACAATTCTTTCTCTTTTTGCCTCATGCTGTTTACTTTTTCAAACAGCAGATGCCCAATTACAAACTGGCGAAAATGTGGCCGTAACCTCAACTGATGCAGGTAAAGTGCGTGGCTACATCAACAATGGTATTTTTACCTACAAAGGTATCCCTTATGCCGAAGCCAAGCGTTTTGAGTCGCCACAAAAACCAAAACCGTGGTCAAATGTTCGTAGTTCGATGACCTACGGGCCTGTTGCTCCTTTGATGGACCCTACAACAAACGTAATGGACGAAAGCGAGTTTGTTTTTGACCATAGCTGGGGTTTTACAAACGAAGATTGTATGCGTATCAACGTCTGGACACCTGGCATCAACGATGGCAAAAAACGTCCTGTCATGTTTTGGATTCACGGTGGTGGCTTTACAGCTGGTTCTTCGCAAGAATTACCTTCTTACGATGGCGAAAATTTAGCAAAAAAAGGCGATGTAGTAGTCGTTTCAATCAATCACCGCCTCAATATCTTGGGTTATCTTGACCTCTCTGCTTATGGTGAAAAATACAAGCAATCGGCCAATTTGAGCGTGCTTGATATGAAAGCAGCTTTAGAATGGGTGAAAAGCAATATCACTAATTTCGGTGGCGACCCAAATAATGTAACCATCTTTGGCCAGTCAGGTGGAGGAGCAAAAGTAAATACCTTAATGGCGATGCCTTCTGCAAAAGGACTTTTCCACAAAGCAATCAATCAAAGTGGTGCTTTCCGTACGGCTATGCTCGATAAAGCAACCACTCAGGCAATTGGTGCAGAAGTAATGAAAGAATTGGGTATCTCGGCTGATAAAGTAGATGATATTCAGAAAGTTCCTTTTCAAACTTTGAGTGATGCTGGTAAAAAAGCACTCAAGACCATTGCTGATAAAATGAAAGCAGAAGGAAAACCAGTCATCGGATTCGGTCTGAGCTGGGGGCCAAGTGTCGATGGCGAAGTTTTACCTTATCAATTGTTTTCTAATGAAGCATTTGAATTATCAAAAAATATTCCTTTAATGATTGGCACAACCATCAACGAATTTGCAGTTTTCAGAGGAGGAATTCCGAGTAGTGCAACCGAAGAACAAGCCAAAGAAGCCATCAAAAAAGTATATGGCGATAAAACAGATGCTTACATTGCAGCCGTAAAAAAGGCATATCCAAACGGCAAAATGACAGATATGTTAAGTTATGATGTAACATTCCGCCCAGGTGCTGTGCAACAAGCCAATCAAAAATCGGCCGTTGCAGGTGGAGCAAATACGTATATGTACTTATTCGATTGGCAATCGCCAGTAATGGATGGCAAATACAAAGCCGTTCACTGTATGGAAATTGCGTTCTGCTTTGATAATATCCAACGCACGAAAAACATGACTGGCGGCACAAAAGAAGCTCAAGCTTTGGCCGATAAAATGAGTTCGGCATGGATAAACTTCGCAAAAGTTGGCAATCCAAATCATAAAGGTTTACCAAACTGGCCAGCGTACAATGCAACAAATACAGCCACTATGCACTTCGATAATACGTGCGTAGTAAAACCACAAATGGACAAAGAATTATTTGAAGTGGTGAAATAATTGTACAGTTCGATTTTTAACGTCGG